>JAZOMF010000061.1:0-24609 GCA_045653805.1 Eubacteriales bacterium | reverse complement strand
CAAAACGAACATTTTGTGAATTTTTTGTATCTGTAAATGAGCTGAAATTTTGAAATTAGCCCTTTCTGCGGAGGAAAAATATTAACAAATTGAAACTTTTGAAAATGCTATTGAAATCTTGAAATAAATATAGTATAATGTAAAATGGATAACGAAGGGGTCTTTGACGGGTCGCTTCGTTTCGACAGAAAAATCAATTTTCTATCACATACAAAGGAGAAAAACCATGACACCTACCAACAACAAGTACGTTCTTGATTGGATCAACGACATGGCGGCTATGACTCAGCCCGACCAGATCGTTTGGATCGACGGCAGCGAGGAGCAGGCAGAGGCTCTCAGAGCAGAGGCTTGCGCTTCCGGCGAGATCATCAAGCTCAATCAGGAAAAGCTCCCCGGCTGTTACCTCCACCGCACCGCTGTAAACGACGTTGCGCGCGTTGAGGGCAGAACCTTCATCTGTACCTCCAAGAAGGAGGATGCAGGTAACATCAACAACTGGATGGATCCTACCGAGTGCAAGGAAAAGCTTTCCAAGCTCTACTCAGGAAGCATGAAGGGCCGTACTATGTACGTTATTCCCTACTCCATGAGTGTAGTTGGTTCTCCCTTCGCAAAGTACGGTATCGAGCTTACCGACTCTATCTACGTTGTTCTTAACATGCTCATCATGACTCGCGTTGGCAACGACGTTCTTGAGGCTCTCGGCGAGAGCGCAGACTACATCAAGGGTCTCCACGCTCGTGCTGATATCGATGAGGAAAACAGATACATCGTTCACTTCCCTGAAGAGAACACCATCTGGTCCGTTAACTCCGGTTACGGCGGAAACGTTCTTCTTGGTAAGAAGTGCTTCGCGCTCAGAATCGCATCCTTCCTCGGACGCAAAGAGGGCTGGATGGCAGAGCACATGCTCATCCTCGGCGTTGAGTATCCGGACGGTGATACTAAGTACGTTTGCGCGGCATTCCCCTCCGCTTGCGGTAAGACCAACCTCGCAATGCTTATTCCCCCCGAGTTCTACTCCAAGCAGGGATATAAGGTATGGTGCGTAGGTGACGATATCGCTTGGCTCCGTGTTGGTGAGGACGGCAGACTTTGGGCAGTTAACCCCGAGAATGGTTTCTTCGGTGTTGCTCCCGGTACTAACCTCAACTCCAACCCCAACGCTCTCTACACCACTATGAAGGACACCATCTTCACCAACGTTGTTCACAACACTGCTGATAACACCGTTTGGTGGGAAGGTCTCGATAAGAATCCTCCTGCAGAAGCTATCGACTGGAAGGGCAATGTTTGGGACTACAAGAAGTTCGATAAGAAGGATAAGTCCACCTGTGGTGCTCATCCTAACTCCCGCTTCACCGCTAAGGCTATTAACTGTCCTTGCATCTCCTCCGAATTCGCTAATCCCGCAGGTGTCCCCATCTCCGCGATCGTATTCGGCGGTAGACGTGCAAAGACTGCTCCTCTGGTTTACCAGTCTCCCTCTTGGCAGAACGGCGCATTTGTTGGTTCTATCATGGCTTCCGAGACCACCGCAGCAGCTGCAGGTGCAGTGGGCGTAGTTCGTCGCGATCCTATGGCTATGAGACCCTTCGTAGGCTACGATATGGGTGACTACTGGGCACACTGGCTCAAGATGGGTACTACCATTCCCAACGCTCCCAAGATCTTCCACGTTAACTGGTTCCGCACTGATGCAGACGGCAACTTCATCTGGCCCGGTTTCGGTGACAACATGAGAGTTCTTATGTGGATTCTTGCTCGTTGCGAGGGTAAGGTTGATGCAGACATCACTCCCATCGGTTACATTCCCAAGGCAGAGGACATCTGCATTGAGGGTCTTTCTGACGTTACTCTCGACACTATCAAGGAGCTTCTTACCGTTGATAAGGCTTCTTGGCTTGAGGACGTTGAGAACATCAAGGCATTCTACGCTCAGGTTGGCGCAAGAGTTCCCCAGACCATGTTCGACGAGCTTGCTGCTCTTGAAGCAAGACTTAGGGCTTAATTTTAAGTTGTTATATAAAACAACGGTGAATCCTTGGATTCACCGTTGTTTTTGTTTATAAATTATTGGAAATGGTTTCGATAGCGATTATTAGTGCCTTTATTATATATTCGAGTGGCATTGAGGGCTGTTTATCTTGTTCGGGGATATATGGGACGTGAATAAAGCCAACCTTTACGTCGGTTTTATTGTAGTGGTAGAGTAAGGTATATATTACATCATTACAGACGTATGCGCCTGCGGAATAGGATACCTTAGACGGTATTTTCTTTGCGGATATTTCCTCTGCGATCTTTCGCACGGGCAAGGCGGTAAAATATGCATTTTCACCGGTATCGGAAATCCTTTCATCATGAGGTTCATTCCCTTTGTTATCTGGGATTGGTGCATATCGTAGATTTATTCCAATCATTTCGGGAGTTATGGCATCTCTTCCGCCGGCTTGACCTATGCAAAGGATTACGTCTGGCGCAATTTCATTGGATTTGTTTATAATGATCTCTGCAGATTCCCCAAAGACTACCGGTATCAACAGCTTTGTCAATTCAAAATCGCCGATCTGATTAGGTAACCTTTCGACGGCAAGCCAAGACGGATTGACGGTTTCTTCTCCGAAAGGCTCAAATCCTGTTATTAATAGTTTTTTCATCAGCTTCTTTTCCTCTTGAAAAATTCAGAAAGTACCTCGGCGCATTCCTCTTTCATAACACCTTCGCAGACTGCGGGCTTATGATTTAATGGATAAGCAATCATGTTAAGCACACTTCCGCAAGCGCCTGCCTTGGCATCCTTTGCTCCAAAGGTTACCTTCTTCAAGCGAGAGTTGATAATTGCACCCATACACATAGGACAGGGCTCAAGGGTTACGTAAAGCTCACATTGATCGAGATGCCAGCCGCCAAGTTTTGTGCAAACCTCGCGGATTGCCAAAAGTTCAGCGTGACCCGTGGCATCACCGGTTGACTCACGGTTATTTCTGGCAGTGGCGATTATTTCCCCATCCTTTACTATCACGGCGCCTACAGGCACTTCGCCCTCACTTGCCGCCAGCATTGCTTCTCTCAAGGCTATTTTCATATAATCATTGGGCATCATTTGGTTGCACCTCGCTTTTGTACTATAATTTAATTATATCACAATAAATCAATAAAATCAATAAAATTAATTAAAAAAGAGGGTCTGATAAACAGACCCTCAATTATTGCTAAGTTGGAATTACTGCTTAACGCCGGAGAGCTTTGCGATCTCTGCTGCGTAGTCTTCCTGCTTCTTCTCGATACCCTCACCCTTCTCGAAACGAACAAAGGATGCGATAGCGATCTTGCCGCCCATAGCCTTAGCAGTGTTAGCAACGTACTTACCAACAGACTCGTGTTCCTCTGCCTTAACGTACTCCATGTCAACGAGACAGTTGTTCTCGTAGAACTTGCCAAGCTTACCCATTATGATGCCATCAAGAACCTTTTCGGGCTTGTTTGCCATCTTGGGGTCGTTAGCGAGCTGAGCCTTGATGATTCTCTTCTCACTCTCGATTACGGATGCAGGAACTGCGTCTCTGTTGAGGTAAGGAGTGGGATATGCGCCAACCTGGAGAGCGATGTTCTTTGCGAACTCTGCAAAATCAGCATTGTCTGCACAGTCGGTGTCGAACTTAACGATAACACCGATGGAGCCCAAACCGTGAATATAGGTGCTGGTTACGCCATCAACAACTGCGAAACGGCGGATGGTGATCTTCTCACCGATCTGGAAAATAAGCTCTTTGAGCTTAGCGTCAACGGTAACGCCCTCGTAGTCGGAAGCGAGAAGCGCCTCGACGTCTGCGGGATTGTTAGCGATAATGCTCTTAAGAAGGTTCTTAACGAATGCTTTGAACATCTCGTTCTTTGCGACGAAGTCGGTCTCGGTGTTAACCTCAACGATAGCGGTCTTGCCATTCTCGGAGAGAACGTCTACAATACCGTCAGCTGCGATTCTGGTTGCCATCTTGGTCTCTGCCTTAAGCTCGCCCTTCTCACGGAGAAGCTTGATTGCAGCTTCCATATCACCGTCTGCCTCAACAAGTGCCTTCTTGCACTCCATCATACCGATACCGGTCTTTGCTCTGAGAGCAGCAACGTCTTTTGCTGTAATAGTAGCCATTTGGGAAAATTCCTTTCTTATATTTTACGAATTATTTTTCTCAAAATAAAGCGGTTGATAAGTTTAGCTTAACAACCGCTGTTTTTCAGCTTAAATTAAGCCTCTTCGTTCTCAGCCTCAGTCTTCTCTTCAACTGCCTCTGCGGTGGTCTCGCCCTGCTTGCCCTCGATGATCGCGTCAGCGATTACAGAGGAGATGAGCTTGATTGCGCGGATAGCGTCGTCGTTACCGGGGATAACGTAGTCTGCATCGTCGGGATCGCAGTTGGTGTCAACGATTGCGATTACGGGGATACCGAGCTTCTTAGCCTCGAGAACTGCGTTTCTCTCCTTGCGGGGGTCAACGATGAAGATTGCATCGGGAAGTTGTTCCATGGTCTTGATACCGCCGAGGTTCTTCTCGAGGTCGAAGATCTCCTTCTGGAGCTTAGCAACTTCTTTCTTGGGGAGCATCTCGAAGGTGCCGTCCTCAGCCATCTTGTTAAGAGCGTTGAGTCTAGCGATAGACTTCTTGATGGTCTTGAAGTTGGTCATCATACCGCCGGGCCAACGAACATTAACGTAGTACTGTCCGCAACGTGCAGCCTCTTCCTTGATAGCCTCTGCAGCCTGCTTCTTGGTACCTACGAAAAGAACGTTACCGCCGTTTGCGGAAAGCTCACGAACAAACATGTAAGCTTCTTCAAACTTCTTTACAGTCTTCTGAAGGTCGATGATGTAGATGCCGTTTCTCTCAGTGAAAATGTACTCCTGCATCTTAGGATTCCATCTTCTGGTATGGTGTCCGAAATGAACACCTGCTTCAAGCAACTGCTTGATAGAAATAATAGACATAATAATGTCCTCCTTCGGTTTTTCCACCACAGTAGCTTTGGCAATGCAATCCCCTTACTTTACAAGGATTTTGAAGGAGACACCGACATCGCAGACGTGGTACTGTGTGTGTGATTATATTTTTGCTGCACTTTTCGCACAGTGTTATAAATTATAACATATTATATTTTTCTTGGCAATAGCATTTTAAATTGTTTACATATTATTTACATTTTTATCGGCATTTTTTGCTTTTTTTGCCCTTTTTTGAGTCACAGAGGCAACTTAAAAGCTCCTCCGAGTTCAACTTTACCAATATCGCATCTTCACCTATACACTCGATCTTGCACCACGGAACTATATACTCGTCCTTTTTGGAAAACAACGCGATCCCGTCTCTGTCCTTTACCGACATTGATATTAATTTTCCACATTCAAGATCAAGCTCGAATTCACAAGGATATCCCAGCCGTTCACCGCCGCAGAGGTTTATGACCTCCAACTCACGCAGACATGCCGTGCTTGTTTTTCTCATATCCGCAAACCTCCATATTGAATTAAGGCTGCCGCATTTGGGCAGCCTTTTTTCAATATAATATGCGGTTACTTATTCAATATTTCTTCTTTTGTTAATAATATAAGTAACAAGTATAGCAATTCCGTAAAGAATCATATATCCCGGAATTATGAGATATTCAAATGAACCAAAACCGTTTTTGAAGAACTCCGTTGTAAAGGGATACTGTGTGGAAAGTGCGCAGATACCGAGAAGCACGGCATAGGAGATTACCACCTTAAGCCAGCAATAGCTTCTTCCCTCTCCCTTTTTTGTATGCTTGAGATTAAGCATAAGCACCTCTATGCACATTGTAAACAGCAAGCTTATATAAATAGGAAGAGTGTATACGGGAGATTCACCGAACACGCCGATCACATCAAGTATCTTAACGGCAACGGCTACGATAAAGGCAACCGATATTCTCGAAATAATGGCTGGAATCTGACTCTTTAAAAGCATACGGGGATACAGCGTATAATCTCTTTTGACCGAAATAATTTCAAGCTTCTGCTCGGAGTCGGAGAAAACGGTACAGGAAAGGAAAGCAAACACGCCAGCCAGGGACACGGTCTGGAGAGGATCAAGCAGTATATTACCAGTAATAACGCTCATAGCACTAAAGGTAAGCAGATTAACTGACAGTAATGCAAAGAGCAGGAGCGATTGCGCAACGGAAACATACGCACCGCGCGACATTCTTATCGCCTTGAAGAGCGAATACACACCTCCACCCTTTTCGTTTGATCTTCTGACGATGACCTTAGACAAAAGTCTGGTTTGCTGGGATGCCCTCACATTGGTGTCTCTTCCCTCTGCAGGTAATCTCTCATAGACTGCTTCGCGGTATTTCTCAGAGCTGTATCTTATAACGTCACAGGTTGTAACAAGATCGGTTTTTGCCATGATCTCATTAAATTCATTAGAAACACCATAGGAAACTATTCTTCTTCCATTTGCACGCATAGCATTAATGAGCTCGGAGCATTCCTCCTGACTAAATCCGACGTACGCGGAATACTCACCCATTGCCTCGGTTATTGAAATCTTATTTTTATGGAATTCGGATGCAACAGCAACCTTCTTTTCAAATATCGACTTAAAGAAGGGCGATGAAATAAGGCGAACTGTAGAGGCATCCTCTCGTGGCAGAATGATCGTAGTATTGATGCCAAATCGTGTCAAGTCCTTTACAACGGTTACGACCTCGTCGTCAACCTTTTGATAAACCGAAACGATTCCTTCAAAAATTGTGTTCCCTTCGGATTCGCTTATACAGATAAGACATCCGGAATTATTCGATCTTGCATTATTGCAATAGGAATTGATATTTCTTATATCGGTAGGGGTAATATCTCTCGCATCGCAGTTTATTCTGATCTTATTACAAAGCTTTATTACCTTATCGTCAAATGTAAGAGCTACGCGGTATATAGATTTTTCGGTCTCGGCACAAGCAAAGCCGAGTCCAGTCTTTATATCATTTGCAAAATAGAGAGAGCGAGTTGCAAGCGCTGCTCCGCTGAAATCAAATCCGCAGGAGCGCAGATGCATATAGAGCGCCTCTGATATGCCGTTGAGATTGAAATCGCTTTCAACACCACTGTCTCGTTGCGCTTTTACGTAGGTATTAACGAATGATAGCAGGATATCGCTATCCTCATCTGTCGAGGTCAAGTTATCAACAACATTACCCGAAACGTATACAGAACCAACCTTGAACACTCCCTCGTAGAGTCCTGCGGTTCCAAACATAAAAAGATCGGTGATCTCGGTAAGCTTATCAAGCGCCTTTACTGTTCGCACTGCCGCAGAATTGTCCTTCCTGCGTCTTTCACTCTTGGTGCGAGAAAGCCTTGTTATGTAAGAGGAAAATATCTCTTTACCCGTAAAAGTAAGTGTTTCCGCCGTAATCAAGAAGATAGTGGAAAGCATCATCATAAAGTAGCAAAGAAACTCCTCCTTGCCTGTATTCATCAGAGTAAGGAATCCTAAAAGAGACAAAAGGATAAGTCCACAAGCGCAGAAGAAGGATATTTTTCTTACAAACGGTTTCAAGTCTTTGACAAACTCAGGTTCAAGCTCCCTACCACCGAGAGCGCCATACGAAACGAAAGCCGAAATATATACGTCCTCACCTACTGCCACTACCAGTGCCCACGCGCTTCCCTTTACTATCGCACTGCCGGCAAAGAGCATATTGGAAAGATCGGGGGCAGTTGCTTGGCTTTCCTCGGTATACTCCGAGCCGGAGCGTTTCATAACTCTGCGGCGAACAAGTCCCTTGCCGTCCTTTGCGGGAATAAGCTCATCAACAACTAAGGTATCGCATCTGATAACTCTTGCGTCACAAGGCAAGAGGTCACCTGCTGAGAGCAGGATAACATCGCCCACAACTACATTTCGTCCATCGGTGTGGAATACGTTTCCGCCACGGCGCACTCGCACCATAGGTGATGCGTACTCCCTCATTCGCTCAAGTCTTCTCTGGGCGCGAAGATAGACGATACCCCCAAAGACCGCACCGCTGAGCGCAACTCCAAAGACGAACCAGCCCAAAAGTCCTCTTCCGAACAGAGCCGCCATTGCCGAAATAAGCAACAAAAGAACGGTAGTGGGCGAGCTGAAGAAGTGGAGGAGCGACGAGAATATCGACTTACTCTTTGGAACGAACAAGGATTTGACCCTGCCTCCACTTCTATTGTTCAGCTTTTCAAGTCTTACTCTCGCCTCTCTGGCGGAAAGTCCGTCTGCTATATTTGTGTTCAGTTTTTTTTCTAAAACATTTAATTCGGGAATATGCCAGTTTTCCATGTCAGGTTTCTCCCTATTTTAAGATTTTCACTTTAATTTAAATACAGGATACAAGTATCTCTCCGTTATCTGCAGAAAGCTTTGCGAAAGTAATGGATGCCGTGTGATCGGAAATGATCTGCTCTGCAAGCTTATCCTCGATATTTTTCTGAATATATCTTCTCATATTTCTTGCGCCGTATTTCTCGGAGAAGGAGCCGTGAGCAACCGCCCTGGCTACGCTATCGTCATATTCAAGCTTGATTCCCTTTTCCTGCAGCACCTCGGCAAGCTGGGAGAGCATAATATGAGCGATCTTCTCAAAATCGTTAACATCGAGGCTACGGAATGTGATAATTTCATCAACTCGATTGATAAATTCGGGGCGAAGAAAACTTGAGAGCGCCTTTTCGGTCTTATCTGCATCGGTCTTTGAACTGTCGGAAGCAAATCCCACTATTCCGCTTCGGCTCTCCGAGCCTGCATTGGTTGTCATAACGATAACAGTATTTTCGAAGTTTACAGTCTTACCGTGAGCATCGGTGATTCGTCCATCGTCAAGTATCTGGAGCAGAATATTAAGCACGTCGGGGTGCGCCTTCTCTATCTCGTCGAAAAGAACTACGGAATAGGGGCGACGGCGGATCTTTTCGGTCAGCTGGCCAGCATCATCATAACCCACGTAACCGGGAGGCGAGCCAATTATTCTCGACACCGAGTGTTTCTCCATAAATTCGGACATATCAAGTCTTATCAGGGTCTCAGGCGAATCAAAAAGATCAGCCGCAAGAGTCTTTACAAGCTCGGTCTTACCAACGCCGGTAGGTCCTGCGAAGATAAAGGAAACAGGCTTTCTCTTATAGGATATACCCGCCCTGTTGCGCTTTATCGCTCTTGAAACGGCATTTACCGCCACATCCTGACCTACCAGCTTCTGCTTTAAGCGCTCGGCAAGTCCGTCTATGCGCGCAAATTCGTTTTCGGTTATATTAGTTGCGGGAATACCCGTCCAAAGCTCGATAACGTTTGCCAGATGCTCCTCGGTAAGCACTACCTTCTCGCACTCACCCATAATAGCGTCAAGACGTTGAGAAAGTCGCATCTCCTCAGAGCGGATACGTGCGATATTCTCATATTTCTTCTGCATTTCCTTATCGTCGGTGGTAGCCGCCGCCTCACATTCCTCTCTCTCGGATTTTAGGCTCAAAAGCTTATCATGGATCTCAAGAGATTCGTTAAGCTCTGCGGAGGAAAGAGAAAGCTTGCTCGCAGCCTCGTCAAGGAGGTCGATAGCCTTATCGGGCAGGTATCTATCAGTGATATAGCGCTCGGAAAGAGTTACCGCACGGTTAAGAATACCCTCGGGAATGCGGATCTTGTGGAACTCCTCATAATAGTGGCTGATTCCGCGAAGCATTTCAACCGCCTCAGCAATAGAGGGCTCGTTTACTGTAACGGGTTGGAAACGGCGCTCGAGAGCTGAATCCTTCTCGATGTATTTTCTATATTCTGTAAGGGTCGTAGCACCGATAATTCTAACCTCACCGCGAGAAAGTGCGGGTTTGAGAATATTAGCGGCGTTAACGCTTCCCTCGGCATCACCTGTACCGACGATATTATGAACTTCGTCAATAACAAGTATAGCTCTGCCGTGTTCCTTGACCTCGGAAAGAAGTCCGAGAATTCGGGACTCAAACTGACCTCTGAACTGTGCTCCCGCAACGAGTGCGGTAAGGTCAACAAGGAAAATCTCCTTATCACGGAGCTTGTACGGTACGTTTCCGTCTGCTATACGGATAGCAAGTCCCTCGGCTATCGCGGTCTTACCTACGCCGGGCTCACCTATAAGGCAGGGATTATTTTTCTGTCTGCGACAAAGGGTCTGGATAACTCGGTCTGTTTCTTTATCTCTGCCCACAATACGGTCGAGCTTACCGTCACGAGCGCTTTGGGTAAGGTTTTTACAATATGTTGTAAGGAACTTATAGGTCTTTCCCTGCTGCTTTTTGTTGCCCTTGGGGGGCTCTTTTTTGTCGTTCTTGGGATCGATAGGTACGATGTTACCGCCTTCATCCTTCTTTTTGAAAAGCTCGCCAAGATTAGGAAATTCACCGTCACCGAAAAGCTTGGGCAGGTCGATAGCGGGCGCACCGCCATCCTCTTCGCCCTGGGGGAGCATCTCTGCAAGATCGTTCTCCATGCTCTCAAGCTGGTCGGGAGAAATTCCCATTTTATTATATATGTCTCCCATCATGTTGTCGATGGGGAGCCCAAGATCTTTTGCACACTTGATGCAAAGGCCCTGGGAGGTCTTTTCACCGTTCTCGACCTTCGTAACGAAGATCACAGCCACTCTCTTGTGGCAATTTGAACACATAACCATATCTATACCTTCTTTTAATATATCAAATTTCTGACATAGTCAAAAATGCTTAATTCAAACACTGTTTTGAAAACAACCGAATCATTATAGATGCTCTTTATTGCATCAATGTGTAAAATCGTATAAGCTACCTCTATCCCCGAGTACAAAAGACTTGAGATGACTGAGGTTGCGCAAAGTCCAAGCATTATGCCAAGCAAAGCACCCAAAAAGCGGTCTATCTTATAAATGAATCGTGGCTCTGCTCTTCTCGTAGATGAAATAACTACAGTCATGAGCAGAAACACAATAGCAAACACGAGGATATAAGCAGTTATCAGCGAGAGCACCAACTCTGCCTTACTATATTCTCGACTTTTAGTAATACCTGTAAGGATCAGTCTTGAAACAAATCCTCCAAGCAGATAAGACGCCGCCAAGGAAATACACATGCGCATAGTACCAAAAAACGCACCGAGTATCCCTATTTTGTAAAATTTAAACGTAAAATAAAGAAAAATTATTACAAGAACAGCGTCTACAAGCATATTCATACCGGCTCCTCCGCAAAAGCGTTAGTTAATTAAAGGATATGTAATATGCTGAAGTATTTGTACACGCCATGACCTCTCCGTCCGAGAAAACAACAAGTCTGCCGTCCTCGGCATTAAAGCCTACGCGTGAAAACGTTCCAAAAATCTTATCAATTCGTCTGACCTCTCCGTCAAGGAGCAGATAAACGTAGTTTCCCTGCATCTCAACATCGGAGACGTGAGCATTAATACTATTGGTGCTGATTCGATTTCCGTTATCTCCGTAAACCGTGAGCGTATAGCCGGAATCTATACTGTTATCGCGGAAAAGCAGAGCAAATCCACCGTCACACAGTGCAAAATCCGCAAGAGTGGACGAATACTCGGTATGGGAGTGTTGTCTGCCGTTTAGATCATAAACGTAAGACGCGTCAGCGCAGATGAGTGCAATTCTATCATTGGTAATAAAGGATGCGGTATAAGGAAGCTCGTCCCTGATCCAAACAGAAGATTTAGAGTTTGTTTTGCCTCTTTCAAAGACTGTCAGTGTAGTAACACTCTCACCTCCCGAGGCATCCAGAGACACAACGGCGATATATCTGCCATTATCCGACATATCCACAGAAATCACATAATCATTTCTTGAAATTGCGGTTTCAAGCCTCTGCTTTTCGTCATATACGAGAACCACAGAGGCATAGGTTTCGGATTTGGTGACTACGCAAAAGCTTCCGTCACTTGCCATGTCAGCCGAGCTGATAGGATAGTCAAGCCTTTCGGAATAAACGCTTACAAAAGAATTATATACCTTAAAATCGTATCTTCCTTGATCGTATACCAGCACAGAAGAATTGGAAGAGCATATCTTGGGGTTGGTAAAACTTGAGCCTTGGGACATTGTAACTCTGCCGGTTGACGTGAAGAATTTTATCTCGCCGTCACCTGCAACCGTCAGTCCGTTTTTAAATACGGCAAAATCCTGATTACTGAACGGACGTGAATAGCTGAGGGTGGTGGGTCTGGTCTCGTTAAAGCTACTGATGTAGCTGATATCCTTAACCATATAGTATACCTTATCATAGGAGATTATGCTCCCTCCAAAGATAAGCACGCCCACAAGTATCAAGCAAAGAGCCGAAAAAGCAAACAGCCTTGACATACCCAGTATGAAGGATATCTTCGACTCCTTGGGACTATCCTCGCCCTCGTATCCCGCGTTTTTCTTTTCTCTTTCTACAATGCGCTCAGGAAGGCGCATTTCTTTTATTTTGTCAAATATTTCGCGAAAAAACAATATTATTTTACCGAGAAAAGAAATTTCTCGATTATCATTCTTTTTCAATGCTGACCCTCCTTTCATCACATTAAAGATCAGTAAACTACTTTATTCAGATATAATCCCTCTGCCGGAGCGGTAATGCCCGCACGACGGCGGTCACGGGAAAGTATGACATCTCCGATGGAATCGGCATCTATCTTGCCTCTTGCCACGTCAGTCAAAGTTCCCGTCATAATTCTTACCATATTGTATAAAAATCCGTCTGCCGCCACGGTGAAGGTGATAACGTCACCTATCTTTTCAACTCGGGCGTATTTAATGGTGCGGACAGTGCTTTCCACACTTGATCCGCTTGCCATAAAGGAAGAAAAATCATGCTCTCCAACAAAAGCATCTGCCGCCCTCTGCATTCTGCCGAGGGCTTGCTCGTCTATCCTTTGAGGGATATGCCACGCCCTACCCGACTCCATAGGGCAACGGGTGGGTGAATTGTAAATTCTGTATACGTATTCCTTGTATTTAACGTCGTATCTCGGGTGGAAGCTATCGTCTACCGCTTGGGCACTCTTTACCGCAATATCCTCGGGCAAATGAGCATTGAGCGCAAGGGGGATTCGGCTTACGTCCATCGCCGTGCTGATGCTTCCCTCTCCCTTTTTGGTAATAGTTGCGCAAAAGGTATTTGCATGAACTCCCGTATCGGTGCGACTGCAGCCTGTTATATCGCAATCAAAGCCGAATAGCTCGCATGCGGCGCGATTTAGCTCACCCTGCACCGTTCTTCCCTTGGGCTGGATCTGATAGCCACAAAAGTTAGTGCCGAGATAGGACAAAGTTAG
Organism: Eubacteriales bacterium; assembly: GCA_045653805.1. Taxonomy (GTDB): domain Bacteria; phylum Bacillota; class Clostridia; order Oscillospirales; family CAG-272; genus SVTX01. Next base: position 11,279 of record JAZOMF010000061.1, on the reverse strand, counting down.
AAGTATCTTCATTGTCCGCTCCTTACATATTATAGCCGGGCGCGTAAATATTTATAAACACGATCCAAGCAACGAAGAGCAGCATTACGGCAAGCGCCAAGAAATCCTTATAGGAGAATTGGAGAACCCTAAGTCTGGTTCTGCCCGCGCCTCCGCGATAGCAACGGCAGGTCATAGCGGTTGCCAGCTCGCCTGCGCGGCGGAATGCCGAGATAAAGAGCGGAATGAGAATGGGGATCAACGCCTTTGCTCGCTTGACGAGAGAGCCACTGGTGAAGTCCGCTCCTCTTGCCTTTTGAGCCGCCATTATCTTCTCTGTTTCCTCAATTATGGTGGGGATAAAGCGGAGTGCTATGGTCATCATCATTGCAAACTCGTGTACCGGTACCTTCAAAGCCTTTAAGGGAGAGAGCAGCTGCTCAAGTCCGTCGGTAAGCTGAATGGGGGTTGTGGTATAGGTGAGGAATATTCCCGTACCTATGATCATTGCCACGATTCTTATAACGATAAACAGCGCGTTATAAAGTCCGCTGGCGTAGATACGGATAATCCACCAGCTAAAGAGGGGCGCGCTTGTCGCATCCTTCGTCATAAAGACGTTCAGGATTGCGGTAAAAATCATAATGAATATAAGGGCTTTTATAGACTTGACCACTATTCTCACGGGGATCTTGCTAAGCAGAATAAGAGCAAGAGCTGAGAGTGCCAGCAAGCCAAAGCTGAATATATTCGTGCAGACAAAGCTTGCCGCGATGTAGATCACCGCCAGAACTATTTTCATTCTTGGGTCAAGCTTATGCATTATAGAATCTGCAGGATAAAACTGTCCGAATGCTATACTTTTCATTTGACACCTCCCAAAAGAGATGTAAGTGCCGCCTCAGCATCGTCTACGGTATAAATATTCTGGGGAATATCCACGCCGGCAGATGCAAGCAGACGGACGAGATAGGTCATTTGAGGCACACCGAGTCCGATAGCTTCAAGCTCGTCGCCACGAGAGAACACCTCGTTTCTCTTACCCGCCATAGCCACCTTGGAGTGTGACATTACAATGATGTTTTCGCAATATTTTGCCATATCGTCCATACTGTGGCTGACGATAACCACCGCCGCACCGCTGAACTCAGCATAGTTGCGGATACCCTCAAATATAGCGCTCTTGCCCGCAGGGTCAAGTCCTGCGGAGGGCTCGTCCAACACAAGCACCTTGGGGCGCATAGCCATAATTCCCGCTATTGCCGCGCGGCGCTTTTGACCTCCCGAGAGGTCGAAGGGAGATTTCTTGAGGTTTTCACGGTCAAGACCTACGAGATCTGCCGTTTCAAGCACTCGTTTCTTGATCTCTTCCTCGTCAAGTCCCATGTTTCGGGGGCCGTATGCGATGTCTGCCTCGACTGTATCTTCAAAAAGCTGATATTCGGGATACTGCATAACGAGACCAACCTCTCGGCGGACGTCACTCATCTTACTTCCCTTGCCCCAAATATCCTTGTCGTCAAGCAGAATTCTGCCCGAGGTGGGCTTGAGCAATCCGTTGAACATCTGCACCAGAGTGGATTTGCCCGAGCCGGTATGTCCGATGATACCGGTTATGCAATTTTCTTCAATATTAACGCTTACGTCGTTAAGTGCAGTGACCTCAAAGGGGGTCTTTGCGCTATAAACAAACGAAACGTTTTCTACCGTAATTTTTGACATTCTGATATCACCTATACAAAGCCTTTATGATAGTTTCTGCGCACTGCTCGGGGGTATTTATCTCGCCCTCAAGCTTAAATCCCTTTTGTCTCAAACGAATAAGCAGGTCTGCGCACTGGGGGAGATCAAGTCCTGCGCTACGGAGTATCTGGGACTGTGCGAATATTTTGGAGGGCGCGCCGTCAAGAATTACCTTACCGTCATTGATAACGATAACTCTGTCGGCTCTTACCGCCTCATCCATATAATGAGTTATGGAAATAACCGTTTTACCTTCTTCACGGTTGAGCTTTTCGATGGTTTCCACCACGTCGCGTCTGCCCATAGGGTCGAGCATAGCGGTAGATTCGTCAAAGATCATACACTCGGGCTTCATAGCGATGATGCCCGCGATTGCAATTCTCTGCTTTTGTCCACCCGACAAGCGATGAGGCTCGTGGTGGATATATTCGGTCATACCCACGGTTGCGAGCGCTTCGTCAACGCGTTTTCTTATCTCTTCACGGGGCAGACCAAGGTTTTCAGGGCCAAATGCAACGTCCTCCTCAACGATGGTTGCCACAAGCTGGTTGTCAGGATTTTGGAACACCATTCCCACCTTTTTGCGGAGATCGTAAATATCATCCTCGGTCATATCCTCGCCGGTGATGTCCTGACCATCTATTTCAATGCTTCCCTCAAAGAAATCATAATCGTCGATTACCAGATTGAGAAGCTTTGCAAGGGTGGATTTACCCGATCCGTTGTGTCCGAGAACGGCAACGTACTCGCCCTTTTCTATATCAAGGTCAACGCCGCGAAGAACCTCGATTGGCTCGCCCTCGTCGCCCTTATAAGCGTATTTGAGATTCCTTATCTTAATATAAGACATCGTAATTTCCTTTTCAATACTGAACTTTTGCACTATGCTCCATTATTTCTTGCTTGCCGTCCAGCGAGTGCTTGCTCCGCACGGAAGTACTGCTCCCGTCTGGCTGACGCGCAGACCTATCTCGCCCGCCTCTATCTTACCCCCATATACCGACTTTACCTTGAGATCAAGTATGTAGCTCATAGTCAAGGGAGAGAGTCCGGTGGTGTAGGAGTTGATCAGGAAGAAGAGGGGCTGATTTGAAAGCACCTGGGATGCAAGTCCTACGAACTCGTCGATGCTGTCCTCGAGCTTCCACACCTCGCCTCCGGGTCCTCTGCCGTAAGAGGGGGGATCCATGATTATTCCGTCGTATTTGTTGCCGCGGCGGATCTCACGCTCGATAAACTTCTTGCAATCGTCTACGATATAGCGAACAGGGGCATTTTCAAGACCCGAAAGCGCCGCATTTTCCTTTGCCATAGCAACGATTCCCTTGGAGGCGTCAACGTGTACCACCTGTGCACCCGCCTTTGCCGCCGCAACGGTTGCTCCGCCTGTGTAAGCAAAGAGATTGAGCACCTTGATGGGTCGGTTTTCATCCTTTATAAGAGATGAGAACCAATCCCAGTTAGTTGCTTGCTCGGGGAAAAGTCCGGTATGCTTAAAGCCCATGGGCTTCAATCTGAAATTAAGATCACCGTATGCAATATCCCAGAACTCGGGGGTCTTTTGCTTGATCCAAGCACCGCCGCCGTTACTGGAGCGACGGTAGATGCCGTCTGCCTTCTTCCAAGCGGGATGTCTTGCCGCACCCTTCCAGATTATCTGGGGGTCGGGACGGATAAGTATGTATTTTCCCCAACGCTCAAGACGTTCTCCGTCAGAAGCATCGAGCAATTCGTAATCCTGCCAATTATCACTGCACCACATAATTTTTCTCCAAATTTAAATAAATTTTGACCTTTTGGGTCAACCATAATAATACAAATTGAATTTTTGAATGACCGTTAGTTGTTATAATATTTTGCAAGCCTCGAAGCTCCGCTATGTCCGTGACAGACCGCTATTGCCAGCGCGTCAGCGGTATCGTCGGGCTTGGGGGGCGCGGGAAGCCGCAAAAGTGAAGTCACCATTGTGATAACCTGCTTTTTCTCGGCTCGTCCGTATCCAACCACTGCACTCTTGACCTGCAAGGGGGTGTATTCGGCTATTTCAACACCCTTAAGTCTTGCCGACAACAGGATTATTCCTCTCGCCTCGGCTACCACTATGGCGGTCTTTGAGTTAGTGTTGAAGAAAAGCTCCTCCACCGCCATTTCGTCGGGCTTGTACTTGTCGATGATCTCATTCATTCCGAGATGAATACGCTCAAGCCGCTCGATCATAGGCATGCCCGCAGGGGTCTGGATGGATCCATATCCGAGAGTTCTGAACCTGCCGTTATTATATTCAACTACTCCCCAGCCCACGATGGCGTAACCGGGGTCGATTCCAAGAATTATCATAATAAAAGCTCCGATGATAAATTATTGAGAAGTGCTGTCCAATGGCAAATAATCGCAAAATCGCATAACATCCCATTATCATATTCATGTTATTATATCACAATATTAGCTCTATGTCAAACATAATTTAATAATATTTATGAACTTAAAGAAAATTTTAATAAAACGGTTTACATTTTTATGCAAATATGTTATAATATATGCTGTATAATTTTGTCACAAGGTTGGTAAACGTATGCAGATAATCAAATTCAGCGTTGGAAACGTCCTTGAACTCAAAAAGCCTCATCCCTGCGGTGAAAAGCTTTTCAAGGTCCTGCGAGTCGGTAGTGACGTGCGTATAGTATGCACGGGCTGCGGCAGAGATATGACCGTTGACCGCATCAAGCTTGAAAAATCTATTAAGAACGTCATAGTATAAATACGTAAGCCTATAAAAGAAAGGATTTCTATGAAACAAGAAAAACCAATACTTCTCTCTCCGTCACTTCCCCGTGAAACGAGAGAAGAAGCACTTTCGCTCGGGCAGGGGCGAAGCTTTAAAAGCATTTTAAGCGAATATTGGTATGTCGCTATCGCGGCTATTATTCCAGCCATAATATTCTTCCTCATCTATCTTTCAAGAGGACTTTATCCATTCGGCAACGGTACAGTGCTGGTGCTTGACCTGAACGGTCAGTACGTTTATTTCTTCGAGGCACTCCGTAACACAGTGCTTGAGGGCGGTAGCCTGCTTTATTCCTGGTCGAGAGCTCTCGGCGGCGAATTTCTCGGTATGTACGCCTACTATATCGCCAGCCCTTTCTCCTATCTCATCTGTCTTTTTCCAAAGGACAAGACCCAAGAATTTCTGCTCGTCATGTTCCTTATCAAGGCGGCTATATGCGGCGGAACAATGGCGTTTTATCTCCACAAGCACTCGGTACACAGAAATAAGTTTTCCGTAATCACATTTTCGGTGATGTACGCGCTTTCTGCCTACTGTGTGGTTCACCAGAACAACACTATGTGGATAGATGCGGTTATGTGGTTACCTCTCGTTACCTACGGTGTTGAGCAGGTAGTTAAGTACGGACGATACAGAGTTTTCGTTATTTTCTTGGCGCTTACTCTTGCAAGTAACTTCTATATCGGTTACATGGTCTGCATCTTCGTCTTGCTCTACTTTTTCTACTACATGCTGGCTTATACCGACAAGGGCGTGAACAATCCCCTCTCCGAAAAGCTTCATTTCGGTAAATCCTTCCTTAGAATGGGGCTTTACTCACTTATCGCTATTGGAATTGCGGCAGTTATAGTGCTCTGTGCTTACTATTCGCTACAATTTGGTAAGAATGAGTTCACCAATCCCTCGTGGGAGATAACCTTGAAATTTGATTTCTACGATCTACTTTTCAAGCTGCTCCCCTCGTCATATGACACTGTTAGAATAGACGGACTTCCCTTCGTTTATTGCGGTCTGCTGACCGTCATTCTCGCTCCTCTGTTTTTCTGCTCCAAGAAGTTCACGGTTCGCGAAAAGGTAGTTAGCGGTGCATTTCTTATGGTTTTCGTGCTCAGCTTTATGATCTCTACACTTGATCTTATCTGGCACGGATTCCAAAAGCCCCAGTGGCTCAATGCTCGTTACAGCTTTATTTTCTGCTTCTTCCTTATTTTCCTTGCGTTCCGCGCATTTGACTATATAAAGACTATCAAGGCAAAGCACGTTGCCGTGGTTTCGGGCTTTATATTCATGTACGTGGTAATTCTTCAGAATTTTTCCGAGGAATTCAAGGCAAAGTTGGTTGGCCTCGCATACGGACCTAAGGCTGAGGACTTTCTTGTTCATGAATTTGAGACGGTAATGCTTACTGTCGTTTGTCTCCTTGCTTACGTTGCCTTGATCGCGTTTATGGCAAAGGTGAAGAACAAAGATGTTGTTGCCGCTATCCTGCTCGGCGTGGTTTGTACCGAGATGTTCCTCAGCGGACTTTGCAACATTAATGATCTTGATAAGGACGTGGGATACACCACCTACCAGTCCTACAATGAGTTCAACAACCTGTTGCGCCCCGTTACCGAAACTCTTCAAGATTACGATGACTCGTTCTACCGCTTTGAAAAAACCTATCACAGAAAACTGAACGACAATATGGCGCTCTCTATCCGAGGCGTTTCAAACTCCACATCCACACTCAACAAGGATACCATCAACTTCCTTCGCGTGCTGGGTTACTATTCACAGTCACACAAATCCCAATATAAGGGTGGTACAGTTGTTACCGACTCGCTCATCGGTATGAAATATATCATTTCCGATAGAGATTATTCTCACCTATACGGCGATCCCGTGCTTTCGGGTGAGGATTACGCTGCATATATGGGCATGACCATGGAGGAGCTTCGAGATGCCACCTTTGCGGATAAGTACAACGATTACACCGCCGAGGATCTGAAGGTATACCTTAACCCCTATGCTCTCTCCTTGGCATTTGCTTCAAGTGATGACGTTCTTTCGGTAAACGTTAAGGATCACAATAGCCTTATCTCCAAGGACAACAAAGACTACGAAGAAAAGTACAATCCCGAGGGATATATGTCTCCCTTTACCCGAGTTAACGCCATATTCAGCGGCATTCTCGGACGCGAGGTTGAAATATTCAAGCCTGCCACCGAGATAGATGTTGAGCTTAATAACGTAAAACACGAGGTATCCTCCGAGCACGATCGCTATAACAAGATCGACAAGGAGAAAGAAGGCTCGGTCACTTACACCTATAGAGTTCCCGAGGGCGGTGCTACTCTCTATCTCTTTATGCCAGCATACTACAACCGCGAAGTAGACCTTTCGTCCTCTACTATGCCCATCTTTGATTCCCCTATTTATACCGGAACTTATGCCGGCACTATTAACAACTCCAAAAATTCCGCATCCAGCTTTTCCAAGTGCAACGACCGCATAGTTGATCTCGGCTATGCAACCGGTGAGGAATACCAGTTGACCGTGACCATTGATAACACCTACAACCAGTTCTACACCAAGGAAGGTCAGCCTATCGTCTACTACGTTGATATGGATGTATTTGCCAAGGTAATTTCCGAGATTAAGGAAAATCAACTTATTATCGACAAAAATTACCATGAGGACAACATTTCGGGTACTATAACCACCGACAACGATAGTCAACTTATTATGACCACCATTCCCTACGACCAGGGCTGGAGAGTATTTGTTGACGGCAAGATGGTTGAAACATTCCCGGTTTCCGATGCCCTTGTAGGCTTCAGAATTAACGAGGCAGGAGAGCATAGCATAAGATTTGTTTACTGCTCTACTCCCTTTATTCTCGGTATCGTGATGTCAATATGCGCTATTGCAATATTCGTTGGTGTCATTCTCATAGACAAGCGCATTCGCGGAACAGTTGGCTTCAATATCTTTTTCCCCACAAACAAAGCCGTATCCACTCCCGAGGAGCTTTACGCCATCGAATGCGAGGAGGCTAAGGCTGATAAAAAGGCTCAAAATAAACCCAAAAACAAAAAATAACTGCTAAAAGGATCTTATAAATGTTCTATTATATTTCCGGCAAGCTTGCTATGGCTAACCCCTCCACCGCGGTAATCGACGCGGGTGGGGTAGGCTACAAGCTGACCATCAGTGAAAACACGTATAACTCTCTGCCGACCCGACACACGGTAGAGTCTCCCACAGCAAAGCTTTTTACTTATATGGCTGTTCGCGAAGACGGCATTGAGCTTTTCGGATTTGCAAGCGAGCAGGAGCTTTCTTCATTTAAGCTTCTTCTCACCGTTTCAGGCGTTGGCCCCAAGGCGGCTATCTCAATCCTCTCTCTGCTTACTCCCGAAAAGTTTGCTTTGGCAGTCTGCACCGAGGATAGAAAGACTATTTCCAAGGCAAACGGTATTGGACCTAAAACTGCCGCGCGCGTTATCCTTGAATTGAAGGACAAGCTTATGAAGGAGACAGACCTCAGCGAAGCCGCACAGGCAAGCTTTACAGAGAGCGCTTCTCCTGTAAGAACTAATTCCGGTAAGCTCAGCGAGGCACAGGACGCGCTTATGGTGCTTGGATACTCCAGAAGTGAGGCGCTCAGCGTGCTTAAGAATATCGACACCCAATCCTTGGGACTTGAGGAGATAATCAAGAAGGCCTTGACTCTCCTTATGAAATAATTGAAAGGAGGCAGAAATTATGTTTACAAACGAAGAAGAATTTGATTTTGAAAAACGAATAGTTTCCACCTCTTATTCCGGCGAGGACTCGGACACCGACGTATCTCTCCGCCCAAAGATCCTTGAGGACTACATAGGTCAGGATAAAGCTAAGGAAAACCTTAAGGTTTACATTGACGCGGCAAAGATACGCGGAGAATCCCTCGATCACGTGCTGCTCTACGGCCCTCCCGGCTTGGGCAAAACTACCCTTTCAAACATTATCGCTACCGAAATGGGAGTAAATATCCGAGTTACCTCAGGTCCTGCCATCGAAAAGCAAGGCGACCTGGCGGCGCTCCTTACCAATCTTCAGCCCGGTGACGTGCTCTTTATCGACGAAATTCACCGTCTTTCCCGTCAGGTTGAAGAGATACTTTACCCCGCTATGGAGGATTTTGCCCTCGATATTATTATCGGTAAAGGTCCGTCGGCTCGAAGCATCAGAATTGATCTTCCCAGATTTACTCTTATCGGCGCAACCACGAGAGCAGGTCAGCTTACTACCCCTCTCCGCGACCGTTTCGGCGTGGTGCTTAAGCTTGAGCTTTACACTCCCGAGCAGCTCGCAACCATCGTTACAAGAAGCGCAAGCATTCTCGGCATAGACATTACCGAGCAGGGTGCTTATGAGATCGCATCCCGCTCCCGCGGTACTCCCCGTATAGCCAACCGACTCTTAAAGCGAGTTCGTGACTTTGCACAGGTCAAGGGTAAGAGCGAAATCGATAGCGAGATAGCTCAATTTGCTCTCGACAAGCTTGAAATTGATGAGCTGGGTCTTGACGCTACCGACAAGAAGATGCTTGAATCTATTATCAAGTTCTACGACGGAGGCCCTGTTGGTCTTGATACCCTTGCCGCAACTATCGGCGAGGAGGCTATTACTCTTGAGGACGTTTACGAGCCCTATCTTATGCAGATAGGTTACCTCAGCCGCACCCCCAGAGGCAGATGCGTAACAAGACTTGCTTATGAGCATCTCGGCATTAAGCCCACCAAGTCTGCCCTCTCGAAGGACAACAAGCAGTTAAGCTTCCTTGAAGACGAGGAAGGCTAAATAAAATGAAACCGCACCGTAGCCCATTCGGGTTGCGGTGCGGTTATTTATTCACTTACTTTTTTCGTTTAGACCACTTACCAAGAATGGACTTGACCTGCTCTGTCATAGCAGAAAGCTCCTTATTGGACTTTCCGCGGCTTGCGGTGGCAAGATCGTAAAGTCTGCCCACCTCACGCATAAGCTCGTTATAAAATCTATCGTTTCTGCTTTCCTTATCGGCATCCTTTACCTTGATCTTAACTCCCTCAGTTTCGCAAAGATAACTGTCGGTTTCAAGGTCGTAGACCGTGCCGCTAAAGGGGGCTATCGCACGACATCCAAAGGTTTCCTCAACCTTTTGTCGGAAATTCTCGCACGCACCCTCGTCGCCGTGGTTGACAAAAACGGTGTGAGGCTTTTTCTCAAAATTCTCCATCCAGGAGAGCAGACCGTTCATATCTGCGTGTCCGCTTGTTCCGTGAAGAGATTTGATCTTAGCCTTAACCGCCACATCCTCTCCGAAAATATGAACCGTTCTCGCGCCCTCAAGCAGCCGTCTGCCAAGGGTGTTGGTGGCTTGGTAGCCTACGAAAAGCACAAGATTTTGAGGTCTCCAAAGATTGTGCTTGAGGTGATGCCTGATTCTTCCCGCCTCGCACATTCCACTGGCGGAAATAATGACCTTGGGACGGGGGTCTTCGTTAATAAACCTTGAATCGTCGCTTGTTACCGACAAGGTAAGCCCCTCAAACCATATTGGATTTATCCCTTTATTTATAAGCTCCAAGGTTTCCTCGTCAAAGCAAGAGGTATCGCACTGCAAAAATACACTGGTGGCTTCCACCGCCATTGGGCTATCCACGTAAACGGGAAAATCTCCGTACTTTTGAAGCAGACCCTTTTCCTTAATAATTCTGATGGCGTAAAGCAGCTCCTGAGTGCGCCCCACGGCAAAGGACGGAATTATGACGTTCCCCTTGCGGTCAAAGGTGCTTGCAATAAGCTCGGCAAGCTCAGCGACGGTGTTTTCAGCGTTCTTTGTGGCTTCGTGGAATCGATCTCCGTAGGTGGATTCGATCACGAGATAGTCGGCATCCTTAACGCCCTGCGGGTCTTTTATAAGGGGCTGATTCAGATTGCCTACGTCACCGCTGAATACGATCTTTTTAGAGGTGTCGCCGTCCTCCAGCCAGACCTCAATGCAGGCAGAACCTAAAAGGTGACCAATATCGGTAAATCTTATGCTTACCTCCTCGCAAACGCGATATATCTCGTTATATTTGCAAGGAATAAAGAGCTTTAATGCTCCGATAGCGTCCTCGGTGGTGTAGATAGGCTCAACGGCTTTTCCGCCGTTACGGAGCGCTTTTTTAGTCTCCCACGCCGCCTCGGTTTCGTGTATGTGGGCGGAGTCACGGAGCATTATGTCGCAAAGACTTGCGGTGACCTCGGTTGAGTAGATCTTCCCTTTAAAGCCGTCTTTATAGAGTTTGGGCAAAAGTCCCGAGTGGTCGATATGTGCATGGGTAAGAAACACCACGTCTACGCTTGATGCGCTGATAGGTAGGGGAACGTTTTCAAATTCGTCCTTGCCCTGCTCCATGCCGCAGTCAACAAGGAAATTCCGTCCGTTGATTTCAAGCAAGGTGCAGCTTCCGGTAACCTCGTGAGCCGCGCCGATAAACGTAATTCTCATAGTAGCCTCCCGTGCATATTTATTTGGAAAATGATCTCTTCTTCCATATATATTATACCATATTTAGTGTATGTTTTTCAAGTGATTTGGTTACATTTTTTCAACAAATTGATGTTTAGCGGTGAGGCGAGGGGAGGCGATTGCCACCTTTTTAGGGAAAAGGTGGCGCCAAAAACCTTCCACAAGAAAAGGTGGAAAAAGTAGCCGTGTAGCAATACAACACCGTGAGGATTTAAACCTAAATTCCACTGCTATCGTGTTGCA
>JAZOMF010000060.1:0-13315 GCA_045653805.1 Eubacteriales bacterium | reverse complement strand
AAAGCCTTTTTAAATTGCTTACCCGCTTTTTTCTTTGGCAGTAGAGGCGCAAAGAAAAAAGCTTAGCAAAAAAGAACACGCCGCAGGAGATGTTTCGCCGCGTGCGCGCGGCGACCAACGCTCCGCGCGTTGGATGGGCGGGCGCTTTTTGAAAAAAGCGACGTAAAAACTTTCAACAGGCTTCGCCGTGAAGTCACCGCTAAACATCAATTTATCTCTCCAAATTTCCGTGAGACATAAGCACTCCGCCGTTCTTATCAACCGTGATGCAACCAAAGCTACGCTCATATCCGCCAATACTGCCGGGGTTGAAAAGATAAAGCGGCTTTTGTATCTTAAATCCAAAGCTCTCATCCCCCTCGGGGAGATAAAGAGATAGCGGCTCGTGGGTATGCCCAAAAAGAACTACATCAGCTTCCCTGTCATCAGCTGCCTTTGCCAGCCTCCCAAGTCCGCTTTTCACTCCGTAGAGGTCTCCGTGAGTCATCATTATCTTCTTGCCGCCAAGAGTCATAATTATCTGATTCTCGGCAATTCCATTACCGTAAAATGCGAAAGTATCACAGTTACCACTCACCGCAAATAGCGGAATATCGCCAAATACACAATACGAAACGTCACGAAGTCCGTCTCCTAAAAAAATTATGGCGTCGGGCTTTTTTATCTGCCTTGAGAGTGCCTCAAGCATATTTGACCCACGCCCGTGGGAGTCCGAAAAAACGAGAAGATTCATATTCTGCCGCCTAATTTATCATTCTGCCGACAAAAATCGGCGTACAATAATATTATAGCAAATTCTTCCGATTTTGTCTATATAAAAATCGGATTTTTCACACCGCAGAGCAAAAAAATTGAGCGCACAAAATATCCCCATCAGCATAAACTGTATTGAACGCCACCGCGCGACCATCGCACAGAAAGGAAATAGCGTGAAAGTAGCGTCTATTTGGTAGGAAACTTAACTGTTTCACACGCAAATTTTGCCTTATCGGCAAAATTCATCGTTTACTATTTATGCCGCTATACGCGGCAGAAAGGAGATAATATGATGCTTGATAAAAGAGCGGTTGATATGCTGCTCACTCTCGACAATCAGCGCCTTGGATTGGTCATTAAAAAGCTCATGGCAGATGCAGGCGTTGACCCCTCAAGTATAAATCTCGGTGAAAAGGAGCTCTCGGGAATACGCGCCGCGCTCTCGGGAGCCACCAACGACGATCTCGCCCGCGCCGCCGAGCTTATCCAAAGCTACAAAAACGGTCAGAAATCACCATAAGGAGAAAAGCTTATGAACGAAAGCGAAAACATCCCCACCTCCCCGCCCCAGTTTAAGGGAAGCGATTATCTTGCCGACATTATCAAAAGCATCAGCACCGGAAACATCGACCCATCCCCCGTCCTTGATAGTCCAAAGCCTGCCTTACCGCAAAACGATCTTTTCTCCTCGCTCCTGTCAAGCCCCGAGCTTCTCTCCAAACTTCCCACCATCATTTCAACCATAAAGCCGCTTTTAGAAATGCTGGGGTCATCAAGCATACAGGGAGCACAGTCGCAACAAGCCATACCCACTATGGCTATCCCCAATAATACCGCGGAGCATATCCCCGCATCATCACAAAAAAGCGTAGAGAGAGGCGGCAACGCCCACCGCTCTGCCCTGCTTTGCGCTCTCAAGCCCTATCTCAGCTCCGACCGTCGCCAAGCAATAGACTACATCATCAAGCTTGACCGTCTTGGCGACGTGCTGAAGACACTTTGAGTAAGGAGGAAAAATATGTACGTAAGACCTCAAGGAGACCGAGTTAAGGTGCCCGAAAACTATTCGGGGCACGCCTTTCGCGACCAAAGCCCCTATGGAGATATGCCTCCCCCCGCCCACATCTCTCAACCACCTACCCAAAAGCGCGAAAGACCCGATATACACTCACAAGGCGCACCGCACATCTCGGCAAGTCCGCTTTATGATACACGCCAATGGAACCATGGCGAAGAAAAAATCAACGATGCCACGCCCGAAGCCGAAACCGCGACCGTGGCCGAAAAAGATAAATTTGAGCGCGAAAATCTTCCCGAGGATGCGCCGCGCAGCGAAAGTGAATCAAAATCTGCATCTATCTTCTCATCCCTACTCCCCGCAGTTACATCCGCCTCCGGTCATTTCCCATTTGGTCACGGCATTGGCAGTGAGGAACTGCTGATTCTCGCCATAATGCTATTAGTATTTCTTTCGGAGGAGAGCGACCAGGAGCTTTTGCTACTACTTGGATTTCTGCTCTTTGCAGGATAAAAGCCTTTGTCCGACTTGTGCCGAACAAAGGCTTGAAAACGAGTTATATTACCAAAAAGTTGACCTTTGCCAGTGACTCGGCGGCATCGGGAGAGACATCGGCTGACAGCTTGTTGCAAGTGCGCAGACCGTCCAGTGCGGCACCGTATCTCTTGGCTACGCTCCACAGAGTATCTTCGTTTGCAGGATAGCATACCACTATCTCACCTCTTGCGATTTCTATCTCGTCACCAAAGACGGCATTTGCCAGCATTTTCTCATTTTTTATAGCATAAGCCGAGCCGCTGACACCTATTTCTGCATCTACGCCTACTCGTTCTCCATCGGCTCGCGCCCTTACCGAGATGACCTCACACTCGCACATAGCGCGTGACAACTTACCCTCCATAGGCATTTTATAGCTGAATGGCAGCTCCATCTCGCCAATTCCAAACTCGCCGTCCTTTTCGGTCAGCACCCAGAATTTTGCCTTGCCGCTCATAGTGCACTTGCCACCATCAAAGGAATACTCATCTACCGAGGCAACGCCCGCGGCATCTATTATTCGCGCGCCGGGTGCAATTCCCGCGTCTCCCAGCGAAAGCGAATCGCTGAGGGTGAAGTTCCCTCCAAAGCAGATAGCATCCGTCGGAATACCCACCGTTTTATATTCATTTTCGCTCTTGCGCGAAGCAGTATAAACGTCCTTAACGTATCTGATTGCCTCGCTATGTGCCACTTGAGCCTCTGCCAATACTCCTGCGTCGATGCCTATTCTGCCATCCTCAACAGTCACGTTGAGTTCACACACACTTCCCTTGGCACAGGCACTGTCTCCAACCTTTGCGCCATCGACACTGACGTTGCCTGAAATCGGTATCTTTCGCATGAGCGCATAGGGCACTCCCTCATCCTCCCGACATAGCATAAGCTTCAAGTAAAGGTCTCCACGACAAACTACGCCGTTTTCTATTGCAGTTACCTCGGAGAGAAGTGTTCTTCCCTCGGCAGAGACTACCCTGATATCCCCATCTCTGCTATCGCAAATTATTTCATCGGACACGCGCCAAATGTCCCCCGCTCCGCGCAGATATTTGGATGCAGACATCTCACCGCGAAGCACCTGCAATCCGTCCTCCCCTTGGGAATATCCGTCCTCTACGGGTATCTCTCCAAAGACCTGAACTCTGCTCTTTAGACGGCATTTGATATTTATCTTTCTCGGCGCAGTAACTCTTCCGCTTATCATATCGGGCAATATTGCAACTGAGCATCCGGGTGAATTTAAAAATCCGTCCTCATCTGCGTCATAGTCAAGAGGCATATTGATCTTGTACTCCGCCGTTAGAGGAGCACAGTAAGGGGCATTGTCAATTCCCGTGTAAAACACGTAGTAGTCCACGTTACCCGCCAGCTCCGCCTCTCTGTCACTGATATATTTCGATGGCGGAAGCACCACCGCGCCAACGCGCAAGAGTCTTTTGATCTCGGGCTGATAATCGGGTAGGATGAAGTCTCCCGAAAGCTCCGTGACAACGTTTTTATCATTTACAGGTATCTGCAGGCGAGACGAGCGCTCACTGTTTGAGTAATTGTCCATATTTTAATCCTCCGCATAATTTTTCACTAAATCCTATGCAAAGAGACTTGATTATATGACCTGAAATCAAAAACTCCTATCTAAACAATTCATAGCGTAAAATTACCAAACAAACTTTCACGGAGGAATAACAATGATCGTATATAAAGAATACAACCGCGCCAGAGCCGTTGAATACGCACGCCGCTGGGCGCTCTCGCGCAATCCTCTCTTCGCTAATTTCACGGGACGGGGAGGAGATTGCACCAGCTTCGTTTCCCAATGCCTTTTTGCAGGAAGCTGCCAGATGAACTTCACCCCCGACTTCGGCTGGTACTACATAAATGAAAATCAACGCGCTCCCGCTTGGAGCAGTGTTGAATTTTTCTATGATTTCATAACCGGCAACCCCAATTTTGCAAGCAAAAACGGAGGCGTAGGTCCCTTTGGCATAGAGGTGGACGCCATGGGAGTTTACGAGGGCGACATAGTACAGCTGGCAGACAACACGGGCGACTTTTATCACACTCTTATAATAACCGGATTTTCCGAGGGGCAAACCTTGGTCAGCGCACACACAAACGATGCACTTGACCGTCCGCTCTCATCCTACAATTATTCCTCTCTGCGATACATCCACATCGAGGGCGTTAGGATAGAGGTTGCCGATGACAACTGCTTTTTCGATCTTTTAGAGGGCATTTCTCTTAATATTTCCTCAGAACCCTCAACAGAGAGTTGAAAATCTTAAATATATATAATATATAAGCGAATAATATAAAAAAATATTAATTTTAGGTTTTTTCCCTCTTCAAATCATTGACAACCATCAAGAATTATGATAAACTAATATTGTGTATGTTCTCCGGAAAGGATGATATAAAATATGGAAAAAGGCAAATTTAAAAAGTCTCTGATAATTTCCGCTTTGGTGTTAGCAGTACTTCTTATAAGCATCACTTACTTCTTTGCTATCAATAACTACGCCCTGATCGTAGGTTTTCTGACAAACCTTACGGACATTATTATGCCCTTCATTATAGGTATAGTGCTTGCTTACCTGCTCAAGGGCACCTGTAATTTCTTCGAGCGACTTTTGCTCAAGATGATGTCGAAATCCAAATTCAGCCCCAAAACCAAGGCTACAATAGCGAACCTTGTTTCTATCTTCGTCTCTTATATAGTCTGGGCGACTGCAATTTTGATTCTCCTTGGCATTTTGGTATCTCAAGTAATAGACAGTGTTTCTCAGTTTATCCACGATCTCCGCTACGAATATATAGACGGTGTTGCCGGCTGGATAATGAGCATAGCCAACGATAACAGCTTTGTTGCAGACCTCATTGGAAGCCAAAATATGGCAACCTTGAATGAATTGCTCGCTGTATCTCCCGATGAAAAGCTCAACAAGCTCATCGCTATTCTTAGTCAGAATGAGATCATTTCCGAGAGTCTGGGTAACTTTTTGCAAAGCGAAGACTTTGATGCTGTAGGATTGGTAAATCAGATATTCAGCGGTGCAGTTAATTTTGTAAGCACCATTGTTACATCTGTTATAGGAATTATTATCTCTATCTTCCTACTTGCGGGCAGAAAAACTCTGGCAAGTAAATCAGTTCTTATGCTGCATTGCCTATTTAAGAAGGATAGGGTGGTAAATGCAATCGTTGAGGAGGTAAAGTTTGCAGACAGAATGTTCGCGGGCTTCCTTGAGGGCAAGATAATCGGCTCTACCATAGTGGGTCTTGTCTACTACATCGCGCTTGAGCTTATGGGTGTTCCCTATGCTCCTCTCGTTGCGGTCGTTTGCGGTGTTACCAACATAATACCCATCTTCGGCCCCTTTATCGGATCTATCCCCTGCGGTATCATCATTTTGGCGGACGATTACACCAAGGTAATTCCCTTCGTGGCGTTCGTGCTTACCTATCAACTTATCGACGGTTATATCATCGACCCACACATCGTAGGTGGAAACATCAAGCTTCCCTCGGTATGGGTAGTATTCGCGGTAGTCCTCTTTGGTGGACTCTTTGGATTTCCCGGACTGCTCGTGGGCGTTCCCACCTTTGCGGTCATATACGATATTATCGGAAAGATCTGCGCCTACTCTCTCAAGAAAAACGGCAAATACAATCTGCTTATCGAGTTCAAGCGTGAGCAAGCCGAGCTTGACGGTGAGAAAAAGAAAAAGCGCAAGAAAAAGGGATCAAAAAACGGCGCGTCAGCAAATATTTCCAGTGAGGAGCTGGACGCTATCTCCGAAACCGTTGCTGAGAGCGTTACCGACAAGGTAGCCGACTCTATCGTTGACGCGGTAGCGGAAAGCATGGCTGAGGTGATCGCCGCCGCTATTGCGGAAAGCATTCCCAAGAACACGGACACCGACGTTACCGGATCGGTCAGCGAGACCGTCAGCGAAAAGGTTGCGGAATCGGTTGGTGAAAAGGTTGCCGACACTGTCAGCGAAAAGGTTATGGAGGCTCTCACAGGCGTCAAGCACGAGGAAATCCGCGAGGAAAGCGCTGAAAATAACAATGAATAAATTACAAAAAGCCTTCTCAAATCGAGAAGGCTTTTTTATGTTGATTGTAGGCTGCGCGCTGACGGAGCTCGAGGGTGTGGTGAAAAGGTGATTAAAATAGAAGCCCATAATCATTTCCCACTTTAAATATTCATTGAACTGGGAAAAACGGGAGGTTTATTCGCAGTTGCAGCCTTTTATACAGTGGCTTAGTTTTTACTTTGCAAGTTATTTATATATCTATTCCACTATAGAAGCAAGGCAGTTAAGTGCTTAAAGTCACTTAACTGCCTCAATTCTTTATTCGATTTCTCCAGTTCTAAAATCCAATATACCATTCATATATTCGTCAACATCTTCGGTCACCAAAACAGTTGTTCCGTTCGGCAAAATGTAACTACCGTTGGTGGTATGGGGCAAATTGTCAACAGAAAAAGGAGTCATACCAAACGTAGCTAATCCTCCACAAATCAAACAAGTCGCATACTGAGATCCCCCCGTAAATGACCCTGAAGCTACTGAAAAGTTAGGAAAGTCGTATTCGTTAGTAGCAATAGCACTTGCAGGGAATGCGAACAGACTATAAAGAAGCGATACAACCAAAATAAGCACGGTTGCATTTTTCAATTTCCATTTTCTAAAAATCTTTTACCTCCTATGCGATAGGTGCAGAATGAATTCTCATTACCTGTCCATTATCAAAAAAACGTATAAAGTAGAGGGCATTGTTTATCTTGTATACAAATATTTGTTGCCCAGCCTTACTGTCCTGTTTGGTTTCCAAAAGATAACAAGATTCACAGTTTTTAATTTGGGTCAATGTATTTGCGGTTGTTAAATCAGTGGTTTCATCAATATAATTGGCGTGAGCAAGAAACCCATCACTATATAAGACTACCGGAGGAACCAAAGATGATTCTTCATACAATATGTCGTTTATATATATTTTATCATCCTCAAGCTTAATGTCAAGTGAATACTCCCAAGACAAAGCAGGATCTTGAATATAAGGCTCAGCCTGGAAACTGATAATTCCATTTTTTGAGGGTGTCATATTGATCGAAATATCCATATACAATTTACTGATTTCAGTGCCGAGTTTTTGTTGTTCATCACTACTTTGAATATTCTCATTGTAATTGAAAATGTTGTCGTCGGCACTACCACAACCGACAAAAACAATAAGCAAGATAATCACACTTAATACGAGATACAATCTATGTAAATTCAATTTCTGCATAACAAAACCTCCTTTTACTATATATGAATCTGGAAATGAATTGAGTTCCACCTACTCAAGGTGAAATTACTATATCAGTTATAAAAAACTTACAAACTTAATTGGCTTAAAATCCAATCCAATATGTACGTTACTTCACCTTGACATTATCAACTTGAAATAGAATATTCTCTCCTAAACCTCAAAGCAATTAGTTTCAAAATGTCAAATTTTGCTTATGCCATAAAACAATTCCATTGTATTAATATTATAACATAAAAACTGTTGTTTGTCAAGTATATTCTGGAGACTCTGAACTTTCGCTTGCGACAAAGTGCATCTTTTTCGTTTCTTCTCCTACGCAAGCCGTCACCGCTTCGCGTTGACGGAGCTCGAGGGTGTGGTAGGTTAGCAAAAAAGACCGCAGGCGGATGCCTACGGTCTTTTTTGGTGTCCCGCCGGAGACTCTGAACTTTCGCTTGCGTTAAGACTCGTCTTCTTCGTTTCTTTATATGCGCAAGCCGTCACCGCTTCGCGTTGACGGAGCTCGAGGGTGAAGACAAGTAAGCAAAAAGAACCATAGGCATAAAGCCTATGGTTCTTTTTGGTGACCCGCCGGAGACTCGAACTCCGGACCCCATGATTAAAAGTCATGTGCTCTACCATCTGAGCTAGCGGGTCATTTTTTTCGCTTACCCAAATATTATATCACAATGAGGGGGCTTTGTCAACAATTATTTTTCTTAACCATGTATAAAAAAAGGATGGGACGCGCCTCTTTTTTGTGCAAAATCACAATAAGCGTGTCCCTGAAACCTTATGATCTCTTTATTTTATCAGCCAACTGGGATATGTTTTCATCCATAATAGTAGGAAGAGACATATCCTTTCTCTCGTCACCGTTATCGCCGCCCCCAAGTATCTCGGAGCGCACCGATTTAACCACAAATTTGTTGATTCCCTTAAATCTCCGGGGATCAAGAGAACCGCCCAGACAGGTGACGTCAATGGCACTCTTGCGGAGAGTAGCAGGGATAGTCTTTTGGGCATAATCCTCAAGGCAATCTACAAATCCACAGCAAATGTAGTATGCCGCCTTTATACCCTCAAGCTCACTCTCGTGCTTTTTTATATATTTTCTTGCGCTTTTTTCAGCCTTGCCCATCATTATGGGGAAGCCCACAACTACCACGTCAAATTCCTCTATATTGGGCTCGTTTTTGCCGATCTCAAAAAGCTCGACCTCTTGATTTTTCAATTCTTTCGCCAAAAGAGAGGCGCACTCTTTTGTAGTGCCGCCCACCGTGGCGTAAACTATTGCAATCTTCAAATTCTCGTTTCCTTTGCAAAAATTACTTTATAAATCAATTATACTCTGCCTCGCGCGTTTAGTCAAGATAAAAATTTGCATAACTCATGAATTTTTATTGAAAAATCGGCGGAAATATGATATACTTATATTAATAATGTTTATTTTCAGAAAGCGAGCGGTAAAAATGAGCGAAAAGACCGAAATTTTTGAAAAAATATCCAAGCTGCGCCGTGAGTTGACTCACCATGCAAAGCTTTATTATGTCTACGATGCCCCGGTCATATCCGACTACGATTACGATATGATGTTTGCGGAGCTTAAGAGACTGGAAGCCGAAAATCCCGAATTTTTCGACCCTGCCAGCCCCACTCAGCGAGTTGGAGGCAAGGCACTGGACAAATTTAATAAGGTCACTCATACCGCGCGCATGGACTCACTTGCCGACGTTTTCTCCTTCGACGAGCTTCGCGATTTCATCGAGGGCGTTAAAAAGACTGCTCCAACCGTTATTTGGTCGGTCGAGCCTAAAATCGACGGTCTTTCGGTATCCTTGAAGTATGAAAAGGGTGTTTTCGTGCAGGGTGCGACGCGAGGCGACGGCACGGTTGGCGAGGACGTTACCCGGAATTTGAAAACTATTTTTTCTATCCCCATGACCCTCAAGGAGCCTCTTGACCTGACCGTAAGAGGCGAGGTCTATATGCCCCGCGCGGTCTTTGAGCGCATCAATGCCAAGCGCGAGAGCGAGGGCAAGACGCTTATGGCTAACCCCCGAAACGCGGCGGCAGGCTCGCTCCGTCAGCTTGACCCCGAGGTGACCGCCAAGCGCGGACTTGATATTTTCGTATTTAATTTCCAAGAGGGAGACCTCTATATAGACGGTCACGCTCCAAAGAGCCACACAGAGACCCTTGACCGCTTGTCCGAGCTTGGATTTTCGACAGTTAGCCTGCGCATACAGACAGGTGATGCCGAGGACGTTATAGCCCACATTCAAAAGATAGGTTCTCTGCGCGAGTCTCTTCCCTACGACATAGACGGCGTGGTGATCAAGGCAGACCTGCTTTCAGACCGCCGAATAATCGGCGAAGGCACCAGCACACCAAAGTGGGCAGCGGCTTATAAATTTCCACCCGAGGAGAAGCAGACCAAGCTGGAGGATATAACCATCAACGTAGGACGCACAGGCGTGCTGACCCCCACTGCGGTCCTTTGCCCCGTCCGTTTGGCTGGCACAACCGTTAAAAGCGCAAGCCTGCACAATCTTGATTTCATTCGTCAGCGCGGCATTATGCTTGGCGACATCGTTACCGTCCGCAAGGCGGGCGACATTATCCCAGAGGTGGTTTGTGCCCACGCCGACAAAAGAGACGGAAGTGAGCGCGAGTTTACCATGCCCGACAAGTGCCCCTCCTGCGGCGAGGCAGTCTACTACGACCCCGATGAGGCGGCGGCAGTTCGTTGCACCAATCTCTCCTGCCCCGCGCAGCTCTCGCGCGGAATCGAGCATTTTGCATCTAAGGGCGGCATGAATATCGACGGACTCGGCCCGCAGATCATCGAACTTCTCATTGAAAACGATCTGATCTCCTGCTCCGCAGACCTCTACACGCTCCGCGCCGAGGACGTTAAGGATCTTGACCGAATGGGCGAAAAGTCGGCGCAGAATCTTATAAACGCCATTGAAGCCTCCAAGGGCGCAGGACTTGAAAAGCTGCTCTGCGCACTGGGAATTCCAAACGTGGGCGAGGTTGCGGCAGAAGCCCTTGCCAAAAAGTTCCGCACATTGGATGCTTGTATGTCCGCCACTGTGGACGACCTTGTGGCTATGGACGATTTCGGTGAGATCACCGCGCAAAGCGTAGTCAACTATTTTTCAAACGAAAGCAATATTGAAATTTGCAATAAACTAAAGGCGGCAGGACTTATAACCGATGCCATCAAGGAAGCGGCGTCCGACAAGTTTGCAGGTCTGACCTTCGTACTGACCGGCACTCTGCCCACTATGTCGCGTGACGAAGCCAGCGAGCTTATTAAGGCTCAGGGCGGTAAGGTCTCAGGCTCGGTCTCCAAAAAGACCAGCTACGTGGTGGCTGGTGAAGCCGCAGGAAGTAAGCTTACTAAGGCCCAAGACCTGGGCGTTGCCATCATCGACGAAGACGAATTGAAGAAAATGCTTGCAGAGTAATTCAACTTTTGATTTATCACGAAAGCCCTGTAAACTCAACGATTCCGTTATAAATTCCTTGTGCGAAAAGCGCAGGATTATCCCTCATCACCGCCGCCTCACCGGGGTTTGAAATAAATCCAATCTCCACCAAGGTGGCAGGCATATTGGTCTTTTTCAGCACGTAGAGACCGGGACGGACAAACATTCCGCGTTTTGGAAATCCCGTAGCGGCAACAAGGCTATCGACAATATCATCCCCCAACCTAAACGCCCGCGAATCCCTTGAGTAGGCGTAAGCCTCAACACCGCGCGCCGACGGGTCTGTCGAACCGTTGGTATGTACACTGATAAAATAGTCTGCACCCCACGCGTTGGCATCGTCAACTCTCCTCCTCAAACTGCTTGCATTTGAGTTACCCAAAACCTCATCAGGCGAGTTTCTCGAGAGCCTTACCTCATAATTTCCGCTACGTCGCAAAAGATTTGCCAGCGACTGTGCAACGGCGTAGGTCACATCCTGCTCTCGAAGTCCGTTTCCCTCTGCCCCCGTATTAAATCCCGACGGATTGTGTCCTGCATCAATGTATATCTTCGGCATAAAATATTCCTCCCATTGTTTTCTATAATTATTTTATGCCCCGACAATAAAATTTGTTATAACCTTGAAAGAAAGGCAAAAAAATGAACGAAATGGAAAAGTCTGCCGAGCTGGACCTCGGTGTTGAAATATCCCCTAAAAAAAATAAGGTGCTAGGCGGTACGCTTTATCTCGTCGCAACCCCCGTCGGCAACCTCGCCGACATCTCCGCCCGCGCCGTTAAGGTGCTTCGCGAGGTGGATTTCGTCGCCGCAGAGGACACCCGAAACTCTATGCGCCTGCTCTCCTATCTGGGCATTCAAAAGCCTATGGAATCCTACTTTGAGCACAATAAACGCACCCACGGCGACATGATATGCGACCGATTATCGGCAGGCGAATCTTGCGCTCTTGTGACCGATGCGGGCACCCCGGCTATCAGCGACCCCGGTGAGGATATAGTCGCTCTCTGCGCTTCTCGCGGCATTCCCGTCACAAGTATTCCCGGCGCATGCGCCGCTATCTTGGCTCTTACTCTGTCGGGTCTACCTACAGGCAGATTTGGCTTTGAGGGCTTCCTCTCCGCCGACAAAAAGGAGCGTAGAGCCCGTCTTGAAGCGCTCAAATGCGATGACCGAACCACTATTTTCCACGAAGCTCCCCACAAATTGAAGGCAACTCTTGCCGACATGAGCGAAATCTTCGGTGCGGAGCGCCGCATCTCCCTCTGCCGCGAGCTTACCAAGATCAACGAAGACATACACCGCACTACTATCGGCGGCGCGGTGGATTTTTACAACGAAAACTCACCCCGTGGCGAGTATGTGCTTGTAGTTGAGGGAGCTCCCGAGGGAACGATTTCTTCTGCCGCTCCCGACCTCTGTTCCCTCTCGGTTGAGGATCACGTTAACCACTACATAGAGTCGGGAATGAGCAAAAAGGACGCAATCAAATCCACCGCCAAGGATCGCGGTGTGCCCAAGAACGATATTTATATGTTTTTTGCAAAGGATTGATAATTTTTTTGACGTTCAAGAACGGTGGGATACAAAAAATCCTGCCGTTCTTTTTTTGCGGATATGTCACGATGATAAATTGCATTTAGCTAGGAGTTTAGTGGCGAAGATGTACTCGGTAAGGCTCCCTCCGGGAGGGAGCTGGCGCGAAGCGACTGAGGGAGAGTGCGGGATAATGGAGTAATTATAAGCTTTTTGGCACCGCAGGCTCCTTCCACCGCAAGCGGTCCCCCTCCCTCCCGGAGGGAGGCTATCGCTATGTGCATCTCCCTGATAAATCAAAATTTGAAGAAAACCAGTCATTTTACAGGTACAACAAAAAATATTGCCAATTTCATGGCGACAAAGGGCACAAAAATCCAAAAAAGCCTTTATTTATATGGATTTTCCCGCATTTTCCACTGCTAAAAAAATTTTTAAACTTTTTTTCAAAAAAGTGTTGACAAATCGATTCAACTGTGGTATAATATCAAAGTCGCCAAGAGAGAGCGACCGACAATCAACTAAATACGCTGGTGTGGCTCAATGGCAGAGCAGCTGATTTGTAATCAGCAGGTTGATGGTTCGACTCCGTTCACCAGCTCCAATATGGGGGATTTCCCGAGCGGCCAAAGGGGGCAGACTGTAAATCTGTTGTCACTGACTTCGGTGG
>JAZOMF010000059.1:0-36776 GCA_045653805.1 Eubacteriales bacterium | reverse complement strand
CTTTCCGAGGGCCAGAAGCTTGAAGGTCTTGACGATGAGACCGGCAAGAGATATATGCACCACTACAATATGCCCGGTTACTCTACCGGTGAGGCTAAGGCTCTCCGTTCTCCCGGACGTCGTGAGATCGGCCACGGTGCTCTTGCAGAGCGTTCGCTCGTTCCCGTTCTTCCCTCCGAGGAGGAATTCCCCTACGCTATCCGTCTCGTTTCCGACGTAGTTTCCTCTAACGGTTCTACCTCTCAGGGCTCCGTTTGCGGCTCCACCCTCGCTCTTATGGCAGCAGGTGTTCCGATCAAGGCTCCCGTTGCAGGTATCTCCTGCGGTCTTATCACCGCTGAGGACGGCTCTTGGGACACCATGATCGACATTCAGGGCCTCGAGGACTTCTATGGCGACATGGACTTCAAGGTAGCAGGTACCAAAAAGGGTATCACTTCCATCCAGATGGACCTTAAGGTTGACGGTCTTACCCCCGAGATCATCGCAAAGGCATTCGAGCAGACCAAGGCAGGTCGTGAGTACATCATCGATGAGGTTATTCTCAAGGCTATCGAGGCTCCCAGAGCAGAGGTAAGCAAGTACGCTCCCAAGATGACATCCTTCAAGATCGATCCCGACAAGATCCGTGAGGTTATCGGTAAGGGCGGCTCTGTAATCCAGAAGATCTGCGCTGATTCCGGTGCAAAGGTTGACATCAACGACGAAGGCGTTATCTGCATCGCTGCTATCAACGGTGAGTCCGCTGCAATCGCTAAGGCTATGATCGACGCTATCGTATTCGAGCCCGAGGTTGGTTGCTGCTATAACGGTACCGTTGTTAAGATCCTTGCAAGCAAGGATAAGCCTAACGAGGACATTGGATGCTTCGTTGAGTACGCTCCCGGTAAGGAAGGAATGGTTCACATCTCCAAGATCTGCGAAAAGAGAATCAACAAGGTAACCGATGCAGGTATCGACGTTGGTAGCGCAGTTGTAGTTAAGTACATGGGTCTTGATAAGAAGGGCCGTATGGACTTCTCTATCAGAGACGTAAAGAACTAATTTATAAAAACCAAATAGCAAGGGGGGCTAATCCCCCGCCCTTGCGTTGAATTTGAAAATTAAAAGGAGAACACAAATGGATTTTCTTAACAAATTTGACAAACAGCAGGTGCAAAAGATAACTCTCATCGTGATCGCCGCGCTGACCATCCTTGCACTTGTGCTTCTTCTCGTAATAGTTATTGCAAGCGTTAATCCCGCTCCCGCATTCGGAATATCCGACGGTTTCAGCAACGTTGTGGATTATACCGTGACGGAAAAGGATCTGCAAACTGGATCTCTTGTTGTTGCAGATAACAATCACCGTTACGAACATACATTCTCCGATGACGAGCTTCTCGTGTGCGGTCCCTACAGAAATGAAAACATTAAAACCGACGAAGACGGCAAAAAGATCGGCAACTATTATATGAACAACCAGTCCCTGATGAAGCTCACCAAGGAGGCTATGGAGGCTGCTCACAAAATGCTTGTTGATGCTGAGGTTGCCGTCGGTAAGGACGACCTTCTCATTGCATACACATACGGCTACAACGAAGCCGACAACGAGGAATATAAGACCGCTTTGCTCATTTACCTCACCAATTTTGAGGGTACAAAGCTCGACAAGTCTTACAGCAACTGGTTCGATGAAAACGCAGCAAATTATGGCTTTATCGAAAGCTTTGAAGACGGCTACCGTTATGTTGGAGTAGCTCACGCAAAGTCCATCAGCGGAAGCAAGGACATCACCTCCGTTGCTGATTACGTTAAGTATCTTAAGGAAAACACCAACGTTAACAAGACCATTGAGATCGAGGTTGACGGTGCTACCTACAAGATCTACTATGCGGCTTGCACCGCAGGCGAGAGCATCAAGGTTCCCGCAGATAAGGATTACACCATCTCCGGCACAAACGAGGGTGGCGTTATCGTAACCGTAAAAACTAAGTAATAAAAATTCATCTTGGGGAAACGCTAAATAGTGTGTTTCCCCAAATTTTAAAATAATAAGTATAGAGCTTAATCAGGAGGTAATTCAATATGTGCGGAAAAGAAATTGGAAAATTTATGTGCAACGGTCTTGAAAAGACCAAGGCGGGCATTCTTTCTTTCTTTGGCAAGAGCGCAGATGCTTTTAACGAATACGAGGTCTCCCTTAAGGTAACCGAGCACGGAAAGGGCCCCAAAGAAGAACCTACCGGAACGATCACTTGCCAGAAAAAGTACAGAGTTGATCTCGGGAACGTTGTTCTCGCCGTTCTCGGCATTGTTTCCGTGGTAGCTATCGTAGCTTTTATTGCAAGTCTTTTTGATAAGGATTAAACATTATGAAATATTTCACTAAAGAATGGTTTGACGATACCATCCTTGCGGGAATGTGCTTTCAGATAAGAAAATCTGCTAAAGCAGAAGCCTTCTCCGAAAAATACTATCTTTCGCTTTATAAGGATCAGAAAAAGTGGTTCATCAAGAATGAAAAATATATCGCAAAGCACAACAAGGTAAAGTTCGATCCTGCGGTAGCTGAGGCGGCTTTTGAGGCTAACAATCAGGAAAATCTCGACTATATCAAGGCAAATCTTCCGTCGGAGATACTCAACAAGGTCGCAGACATTCGAGTGCTGGCTCTTGGAAGCGCATCTGCTGAAGTTACCGATGCCATCACTCGCTTTTGCGGTAACGTAAATTACCGTTGCGAGAAAGTCGCCGAGGAATATCATAGCGAGGTCGAAAAGCTTGCAGATAAGCTTGGCTGGGATAAGATCAATTTGCTCGACCACCTTTTAAATTCGGCAGTTGAACTTTGTCAAGCCGACGAAAACGGGAATTTTGCATTTGCGACAAGCGCAGAGTACACCGGAGTTCCCTGCCGTGTCGATCTTATCGGTGCAAAGGTGACAAAGTGCGACGAGGGGCTTATTGGCTCTGCAGTTGCCAACGTCGAGATACTTCCCTCCGAGAGCGGCGCGCTCATCTTTTCTGCTCTTTGCCAAAAGCTTGACGGCACTATGATCGAGTTTTCAGCAGAAATGCAGGATATCGAGGTTATATAAGTTTATGATAAATAAAATGCCGTCTGTCGCCAAAATCGCAGGCGGTATTTTTCACTCAACCAATATTCGACTTTATAGGTCAAAAAAATCCCTTGACAAAGATATAAAAAAGTTGTATAATTGTATGACTGACCGTAGCACGGCAAAAACGTAAAGGAGGTGTCCGTTTTGGCAGAAAAAAAGGGCGGAAATAAAATAATCGCTCAAAACAAAAAGGCGTATCACGATTATTTCGTGGACGAAAAATACGAGGCGGGCATCGAGCTTTTCGGTACGGAGGTCAAGAGCCTCCGCGCAGGTGCGGTCAACCTCAAGGATTCTTATATCGACGTTAAGGACGGCGAGCTTTTCGTTATCGGAATGCACGTCTCTCCATACGAGCACGGCAACATCTTTAACCGTGATCCCCTACGGAAGCGTAAGCTTCTCATGCACAAGCGTGAGATAATGAAGCTCCACGGTCTGGTATCGCAAAAGGGTGTTTCACTCATTCCCCTCTCGCTCTACTTTTCGGGCTCAAGGGTCAAGGTAGAGGTTGGGCTCTGCCGAGGCAAAAAGCTCTACGATAAACGCGATACCATCGCCAAGCACGATGCAGATAGAGAAATTGAACGTAGGATGAAAAACAACAGCTAATCCAAACACATTCTAACCTCAAACGCTTTGCATCGCAAAGCATTTCACTTTTCACGAAGTGAAAAATATCACTCGCGCGTAGCGCGAATATCACTTCAAATCGCCCTGCGATTTGAAACATCACTGCGCGACCGTGTGCGGCGCGCCATGGGGGTGTAAAGGTTTCGACGGGGATTTTGAGGTACAATAAGCGGGTAGAGCCGAGTAATCTCTTAAACTGCTCAAACTTTAAAAAATAAACGACAACAATACTGTTGCTATGGCTGCCTAATTGTTGACCCTTCGGGGCTCAACAATGGCAGTGCCGCGGTCTGCGGACCGCCCGTTCCTCCCGAGAGGACCACGACTCGGGACTGAGCGTCATGTTAGTGGTGCCCGTGCATCGGCGGTTTACCGTTGAACCGATCACGCATAAAACGGTTGCTCCTCGACCGAGCCTGAGTGCCGGCGCGACCGAGGAAAAGCTCTAATAGACACCCTGCACCCGGAGAAAGTTGTATCAAGAGGTTTTCGGACAGGGGTTCGATTCCCCTCACCTCCACCAAAAAAGCAAAGACCGCCTTGCGCGGTCTTTGCTTTTTTGCTTAGATGGAGGGAATCGAACGGGTCGGTAGTGAATTTCTGCCGGTGGCAGGCAGAGCCGACCCTGACCGAGCCCGCAGGCGAGAGCGATTCCCCCACCTCCACCATTCATTAACACGTCAAGTGAAAACAGATCCCCGATAAATTGCTTATCGGGGATCTGTTTTCATATTCGTTTTACTGTTTTTTCATTTGTCGGAGGAAGAGCAACACTGCTGCTGCGAGGATAACCACGGTATATCCCAAAACCCACCAGAGGTGAGGCAGAGCGGCATCAAAGTCGCCCAACACTACTGCTCTCTCCATCTCAACCGCGTGGACAAAAGGAAGCGCATAGGATATCTTTTTGAAAGCACCGCCGACAAGTTCAAGATCAAACCAGATACCCGAAAGCCACGCAGACACGTTGGTCAAGATCGAGCCGCAAATAGCTCCCGCCTGCTTTTGACCTAATATGCTTCCGAAAAGCAAGCCAAGACCCACAAAAAGCAGAGACACGGGGATAATAAATACTATGGCATAAAGGATGTTGACGGTTATCTTCATTTTCAAAATAATAGCAACTATATAACATATAACGCACTGCGCCACCGATATGGGAATAAACGGCAGAGTATATCCGAGAATGAAATCAACGGGGGTCATAGGCGTGGTATATAGTCTGTGGAAAAGAGAGCTTTCTCTATCTCTTGCTATAATGGTAGCAGAAAAAAGCGACATAAAGGAAAGCCCAAAGAGCGTGACACCCGGGGTAAGATGCTGTATCTCAAAAAGCGGTACGGGGATATTTGCCTGAATTGCACTGAGCAAAAGTATCAGCACCACGGGAAAGCAGAGTCCAAAGAATAAAGTCAGCGGATCACGAAGTATTTCTTTTGTGTTTCGCTTTGCAAAGGTCAACATTCTCATCTCACTACCCCCTTAACTACGTTGATGAACGCCTGCTCGAAGCTATCTGCCCCTGCGATTTCCTTGATTTTTTCGGCGGTATCGCAGATAAGCAGCTTGCCGTCCTTCATAATGGCGATGCGGTCGGAGAGTGACTCCGCCTCCTCCATATAGTGGGTGGTAAGAATGATCGTGACCTTACCCTTGAGGGCGCGGATGATGTCCCAAAGCTCGCTTCTGGCAATTACGTCAAGCCCCAGAGTTGGCTCGTCTAAAAAGAGTATTTCGGGTTCGCTGATAAGCGCCATAGCGATGCTGAGTCGTCTCTGCCATCCGCCCGACAGCTTGCCTGCCTTTTTCTTCTCTATTCCGCCAAGGGACAAAAGCTCCATCATCTCGGCGATCTTTTCTTCACGCTTTTCCTTAGAAAAGCCGTAAACCCCGCAGATAAACTCAAGATTTTCATAAACCGAAAGTCCGGGAGCTACCGCAGTCTCCTGCGGCGACACGGCAATAAGCGATTTGACCGCCGCCGTGTCCTTGATAATACTATTCCCCTTCAAAAAAGCATCTCCGCTTGTGGGAGAGGTGAGGCAGGAAAGCATTTTTATAGTGGTGGTCTTACCTGCGCCGTTTACTCCCAACAAGGAGAAAAGCTCGCCCTCTCTGATGGTAAGGTCAAGGGAGTCCACTGCAACCACATCTTTATATTTTTTAGTTAAACCTTCAATTCTTATTGCATCCATTACGATTCCTCCGATAAATGCTTCGCTCTTATACCCTGATATATATCGGTGAGCATATTACTGATGAGCTCGAAATCAAGCTCCAAAAACGAGGTGGCAAGTATAGCGCCTATGCCGTGAACGCAGGTCCACATTTCAAGGTGCATAAGCTCTGCCCTCTCACGGCTGATGCCGTTTGCCTTCATTATAATTTCAACCGACTGGTCGAAATCGCTCGTAGGCACGAAGCTTTTTTCGGTTCGTGCGCTCATAAACAGAACCTTGAAAAGCTCCTTTTCCTCCTTCGCAAAGCGGACGTACGCCATTCCAAACGCCTTATATTGTGGATATTTTCCGCTTTCAAGCTCGGCTTTGATAAAATCGGTGTATATCTTATAAGCGTTCAGCACAACCGCGCCGCGAAGCTCATCCATAGATGCAAAGTTGCAGAAAATGGGTTGAGTGGAGCAATTTAGCGCAGTAGCAACCGCTCTGGCGTTAATTGTGCCCTCACCGCTCTCACGAACCAACTGTGTGGCGGTTTTAATTATGTCCTCTTTTGTAATTTTTACCTTTGGTGGCATATTTACCTCCGTTTTGCACTTCAAATAACATTTGTTATATTACATTTGTTATTTTACTATAATTATATGCAATTGTCAAGAGGAAAAACGATATTTTTTCTCAAAATAATAAATTTTCCATTTTAAAGCGGATTTTTCATCAAATCGCGCCCGATTTTTGGTCAAAGTTGTTGACAAATTCAAAAATCAATGATATAATAAGATGTTAATAATGATAACGCTATGATCAAGAGGAGTAGGTCGCTATTCTCTTTCAGAGAGCGCGCGGTTGGTGCGAGTGCGCAGAGGGTACGGTTGAAGGTAGCTTGGGAGCGGCGCGGATGAAGGCTTTTGCTGTGTAGTACGCGACGGCGGCAACGTTAGAGCCTTTGAGAGGTGTTTGCGCTCTTTATAAGTGCTTGTGTTTGATGAATTTTTTCGCAGACAAGGCGCACCGCAAATAAGCAAGATGCAGGCGTAGGTTTCTACGTCAAGTCGCTTATGAGGAGCAACGCAGTATGCGTTAAAATTCACAAACACAAATTGGGTGGTACCGCGCTTATATTTATGCGTCCTGATATGTTTGACATATCGGGGCTTGTTTATTTTGTTTTAAAATTTAGAAAAATATATTGAAAGGAAGAAAAAATGAATTCCTACAACGAATTACCAAAAACATATTCTCCCTCGGAGTTTGAGGACAGAATATACGCCGAGTGGTGTGAAAAGGGATATTTCACCCCCGACAAGAACAACACAAATCCTTCTTTCTCCATAGTTATTCCCCCTCCCAACGTCACAGGTCAGCTCCACATGGGTCACGCACTTGACGAAACACTTCAGGACATTCTCGTTCGTTACAAGAGAATGCAGGGCTTCAACACCCTTTGGGTGCCCGGAACCGACCACGCGGGTATCGCTACTCAGATCAAGGTTGAGGAAAGACTTCGCGTTGACGAGGGTCTTACCCGTTACGATCTCGGCCGCGAGAAGTTCCTCGAGAGAGTTTGGGGCTGGAAGGACACCTACGAAACCAGAATTACCGGTCAGCACAAAAAGCTTGGCGCATCCTGCGACTGGACCAGACAGCGCTTCACCATGGACGAGGGCTGCTCCAAGGCGGTTCGCGAAGTATTTGTAAACCTTTACAATAAAGGTCTTATCTACCGTGGATACCGTATAATCAACTGGTGTCCCCGCTGCTTGACCGCTCTTTCCGATGCTGAGGTTGAGTACAAGGATCAGCCCGGCAACTTCTGGCACATCAAGTACCCCATTATCGGAGAAGATGGATATGTTGAGGTTGCAACCACCCGTCCCGAGACTATGTTCGGTGATACCGCAGTTGCAGTTAACCCCGAGGACGAGAACACCAAGCACCTCATCGGCAAGAAGCTCCTTCTTCCCATTGTAAACCGCGAGATCCCCGTAATTGCCGACGATTACGTTGAGATCGGCTTCGGTACCGGTTGCGTTAAGATCACCCCTGCACACGACCCTAACGACTTCCTCGTTGGCCAGAGACACAACCTGGAGCAGATCAAGGTTATGAACGACGACGCTACTATGAACGCATATGCGGGCAAGTACGAGGGCATGGACAGATATGCCTGCCGTAAGGCACTCGTTGCCGACCTTGAGGCAGAGGGCTACCTCGTTAAGGTTGAGCCTCACGATCACAACGTTGGCGTATGCTACCGTTGCGGCACCACCGTTGAGCCTATGACAAGCGACCAGTGGTTCGTTAAGATGAAGCCCCTCGCTGCTCCCGCTATCGAGGCGGTTGCGTCGGGTGAGATCAACTTCGTTCCCGAGCGTTTCTCCAAGAACTACTTCAACTGGATGAACAACATCCTCGACTGGTGCATTTCCCGTCAGCTTTGGTGGGGTCACAGAATCCCCGCGTTCTATTGCGACGAGTGCGGTGAAATGACCGTTTCCAAGACCGACATCGATACTTGTCCTAAGTGCGGCGCAAAGGTTCGTCAGGACGAGGACGTTCTTGATACCTGGTTCTCCTCCGCTCTCTGGCCCTTCTCTACTCTCGGCTGGCCCGAAAACACCGAAGATCTTAAGAGATACTACCCCACCGACGTTCTTGTAACCGGTTATGATATTATCACCTTCTGGGTGTCCAGAATGATCTTCTCAGGTCTTGAGCATATGGACGCAAAGCCCTTCTCTACCGTATTTATTCACGGTCTCGTTAGAGACGCACAGGGACGCAAGATGTCCAAGTCTCTCGGTAACGGAATAGATCCCCTTGAGGTTATAAAGCAGTATGGTGCCGACGCGCTCCGCTTTGCTCTTGCTACCGGCAACTCCCCCGGAAACGATATGAGATTCTCTGACGAGAAGATCGAGGCGGCAAGAAACTTTGCAAACAAGCTTTGGAATGCTTCCAGATTCGTTAGAATGAACCTCACCATTGATGAGATCAAGCTTCCCGAAAATGATAAGCTTGCAATCGAGGACAAGTGGGTTCTCAACGAGTTCAATGCGCTCTGCGAGAACGTTGTTACCAACCTTGATAACTTCGAGGTGGGCGTTGCTCTCGGCGCTATCTACAGCTTCGCATGGGATATCTTCTGCGACTGGTACATCGAGCTTGCAAAGGCTCGTCTTAACGAGAAGGACACCGAGGCAAACCTCGTTTGCCAGAACGTTATCGCATACGTTCTTCAGGGTATCCTCAAGCTTCTCCACCCCTTTATGCCCTTCATTACCGAGGAAATTTATCAGGCTCTTCCCCACGACTCTGAAAGCATCATGATAAGCGAGTATCCCAAGGCAAGCGACTCCCTTTGCTTCACCGCCGACGCAGAGAATATGACCAAGATCATCGACGCTATCAAGGCAATCAGAACCAGAAGAAGCGAAATGAACGTTCCTCCCTCCAAGAAGGCAAAGGTTTACCTTGCAACCAAGTACGAGGGCGTATTTGCAAATGCTGAGGCATTCTTCGCTCGTCTTGCATCCGCTTCCGAGCTTATCGTTGCCGATAAGTTTGACGAGAGCGAGGTAAGCGCAGACAACGCTGTTCAGATCATCACCGACTCGGCTACTATCTTCCTTCCCCTCTCCGATATTATCGATTTTGAGAAGGAAAAGGCTCGTCTCGAAGGCGAGAAGAAGAAGCTTGAGGGTGAGATCGAGAGAATCGTTAAAAAGCTTTCCAACGAAGGATTCGTAGCGAAGGCTCCCGCCGCTGTCGTTGAAGGCGAAAAGGCAAAGATGGCTAAATACCAGGAAAATCTCGACGGTATTCTCGCCGCTATTGCAAAGCTGGGTTAATAATCCTAAAAAACAAAAAGATGATGTCGAAATCTCGACATCATCTTTTTTATTGTTATATGCTAAATGCTTTCTTTACTGCATTTCAAAAATTATTCAACGGAAATGATATAATCGTAGAGGGGCTGACCGCCGTAAAGCACAGCGACCTCGCATCCGCCACCAACCTTGGTGGTGATCATATTGGCAACGGCATTGGCGGTATCCTCGCTTACTCCCTCACCGTAGAACACTGTCACGAAGTTAGCACCGGTCATTCCGCGGATCAACTGCTTGACACAACCAATGCTATCATCGGTAACGCAAGCGATCTTGTTTTCAACAAGTCCCAAGAACTGACCCTTGCGGATCTTGAAACGATCAAGCTCGGTATCTCTGACTGCATATGTGACAGACATAGATGTAACCATCTTCCACGCCGCATTCATTTCCTTTTCAGCCTTATCAAGCTCTGCATCGGGGTTGAATGCCAGCATAGCAGACACGCCCTGAGGCACGGTTTCGGTAGGAAGAACTACTACTTTTCTATCGGTAATGATCTCGGATGCCTGACGTGCAACCATGCAGATATTCTTGTTGTTGGGGAGAACAAAAACATACTCTGCGGGAGTCTTCAGCACCGCATCGATAATATCCTGAGTGCTGGGGTTCATTGTCTGTCCGCCTGTGATGATATTATCGGCACCGAGGTCGCGGAAGGTAGCCTCAATTCCCTCGCCCATACATACGCTTACAAAGCCGTACTTCTTCTCAATAGCTACCGTCTTGTCTGCCTTCTTGCCTTCATCTGCCGCCGCAGCCTCACCTGTGAGCGCGGTATGCTGATTTCTCATATTCTCAATCTTAATAGTGGCAAGACTTCCAAACTCGATAGCCTTTGTGAGAACCGCACCGGGATCGTTGGTATGTATGTGGAGCTTGATAATGCTCTCGTCATCCACAAACACCGCACTGTCTCCGATACTCTTTATAAACTCGTAAAGCTCGCCCGAGGTATCCTCACCTGCGTACTTTTCGTTTTTATCAACTATACACTCGGTGCAATAGCCAAATTTGATATCCTCGGAATTGAAATCTGAGAAGTTTGCACCCTCGGGCTCAGCAGGAGCGTCGCTCTCACTTGCAGGGGCATTTACTGACAAATAGGGCTTGCCGTCAAGCGCCTCCTTCATTCCCTGAAGCACACAAACAAAGCCTGCTCCTCCTGCGTCAACTACGCCGGTCTGTTTCAATACGGGAAGCATCTCGGGAGTCTGCGCCAGAGCATCCCCTGCGCCCTTCAAAAGAACTGCAAAAAGCTCCTCTACGGTAATATCATTGTTTGCAAGATAAGCCTTTTCAGCTTCCTCGCCCGCAACTCGCATAACGGTCAAGATAGTTCCCTCGGTGGGTTTCATTACCGCACGGTAAGCCTCTTTAGTTCCTCTTTTAAAGGCTTCTACCATCATAGCGGAGTCAGCCTCCTCTGCGCCCCTCAGTGCCTTGCCTATTCCTCTAAAAAAGAGGGAGAGGATAGCACCCGAGTTACCTCTCGCGCTGCGGAGCATGAGGGCGGCTACCTTTTCGGCACAAGTGCCTACAGGAAGGTTCTCCTCCGCCTTGCCCACGGTACTCATAGTAAGGCTCATATTAATGCCCGTATCTCCGTCGGGAACGGGGAAAACGTTCAAATTATTTATCTCTTCTTTTTTATCGCTGAGCATTGCGGCTCCCGAAAGAACCATACTGCGATAAGCTATTCCTGTAATACCCATTAAAAAATCTCCATTCCGCCGAGTTTCCTCGGGTAGATTTTAATTTTCAGATTCGGATTATTCTTTTTCGTTATCTTTTGTTACCGAGATAGAACAATGCTACTGTTCCGGGACCTGCGTGCGCTCCGATAACAGGACCGATCTCGCTGATAAGGATGTCGGTAACTCCGAGCTCTTCAGTGATCATATCCGCAAGTTTCTTAGCATCCTCATAGCAATCGCCGTGGCTGATATACACGGTCTGCTTTGCAGGCTCGATCGCACTCTCCTTCATCTTGTCAAAAAGTGCTTTGAGAGAGCCCTGTCTGCCTCTCGCCTTGTCCATGCTTACAAGCTTACCCTCATCGTCAACGTGAAGAACAGGTTTGATCTGGAGCATAGTGCCCACAACCGCCGTTGCCGCGGAAACTCTTCCGCCTCTCTTCAAGAAGAAAAGGTCTTCAACTGTAAACCAATGTGCAAGATTTGGTCTTATTTCTTCAACGTAAGCCGCTACCTCTTCGATATTTGCTCCGCTCTTCTTTTTATCAGCGGCAAGCTTTACGATAAGTCCCTGACCGAGAGATGCGCAAAGCGAGTCTACAACAATCACCTTAGCATCGGTATACTTTTCGGAAAGATCCTCAGCCGCATTCCTTGAAGCCATATAGGTTGCAGAAAGACCGGACGAGAAGGAGATATAGAGCACATCCTTGCCTTCAGATAAAAAAGGTTCAAAGGTGTCGGTAAATCTGTCGATATTGATAGCAGAAGTCTTAGCTCCGTGCTTTGCACGCAGATATGAGTAAAACTCCTTAATATCGATCTGATCGTTTAATCTTATATCGCCCTCCATATTTACTTCAAGAGGTATAACTTTAACACCGAGCTCCTCTGCAACTGCCACGGGCAGGTCACTTGAGGAATCGGTAATAATTACAAATTCGTTCATAAGTATTGATCCTTTCAATATTTTTGCAAGCAGCATTAGTGTCTGATATGCCTTGAGATGCAAAAAAATCCAGCACACTCCAATTAATTATACTATATTCGTGCAAAAATGTCAAGGTTTACGCCAAATATTGAGGAAATCAAATCTTACAAAAATTATTTCCCTCGATAGTCTATTTTACACATATTATATTGATAACTTATACATGCGTGCATATTTTATTCATAATTGTTCGCCGCGGTTGACATTTTTTTAAAAATATGATAAAATTGTTTTGAATATTAATTACTTTTGAGGCAGAAAACAATGATTTTGATTATTGCCGAAAAGCCCAGCCTTGCGCGAAATATCGTCGCAGGCATAACCGAGGGCGGCGGAGCGCCGATGGCGAAGAAAAACGGATATTTTGAGGGTGGCAACTACATGGTAACGTGGGCTTTTGGTCACCTTTTCTCGCTATGCGATATTGAGGATTACACCGGCAAGGATGCAGGTGGCAAATGGACCATTGACGATCTTCCCTGCTTTCCTGAAAATTTCAAATATAAATTAAGACTCGGAAACGACAAAAAAGCAGATTCTGGCGTTGAAAGACAGTTTGAAACGATCAAATATCTCTGTTTGCGCCAAGACGTAGATACCATAGTCAACGCAGGAGACTCCGACCGCGAGGGCGAAATAATCATTCGCCTTTGTGTTATGAACACAGGAGCACTTGCTAATCCCAACAAGCAATTCAAGCGACTTTGGCTCCCCGACCAGACACCCGAAACGGTATGCAAGGCACTCTCCGAGATGAAGGACGAGAGCGAATACCAAAATCTTGCCGACGAGGGTTTTGCGCGCACATATATCGACTGGCTTTACGGCGTAAATCTTACCCGCTACGCCACCCTTAAAAGCGGCACTCTTCTCCGAGTAGGACGAGTTATCGTTCCTATTGTAAGAGCAATTTACGACCGAGATATGGCTATACGAAGTTTTGTGCCCGACGTCTACTACTCCGTGGGTTCCAAGGAGAAGACAAACGGTGAAGAAATAGAACTTGTCAGCCGTGAAAAATTCGACAAGGACAAGAGGAGAGACGCCGACGCACTTTGTGAAAAATACAATGCGAGCCGCGCGGCAGTAGTTTCAAAAAAGACAAAAAAAGAGACCATAAATCCAGGAAAGCTCTTTTCTCTTTCCAAGCTTCAAAGCTTGCTTGGTAAAAAATACAAAATGTCTATGGCAGAAAGCCTTGCAATCGTGCAAAAGCTTTACGAAGAAGGATATTTGACCTATCCCCGTACCAACTCCGAGTATCTTGCTACCAACGAAAAGGACAAGATAAAAAAGATCATATACAACATCAAAAACGTGGGATACTCCATAGTTTTCAAGGACAAAAAGACAATTTTTGACGATTCCAAGATTGAGAGCCATTCCGCGCTCACTCCCACCTATAAGATACCTAAAAAAGAGCATCTTTCCGAGAAAGAAATGCAGGTTTACCAGACGGTTTTCCGTCGATTCGTATCGGTATTCTGCGAGGAGGAATGTATCGCGCAAAAGACCGAAATAGTCATCGACGTAGGCGGCTACGAGCAGTTCACCATCAAGGGAATGACTATTCTCCAAAAGGGATTTATGCGCTACGACGATTCCGAGAGAAAGGATAAGATACTGCCTCCTCTTGAGAAGGGCGACGAGGTGGTCATCGACTTCAAGCCCGCCGAAAAGCAGACCTCACCTCCCCGTCACTACACCATTGAAACTTTGAATAATTACCTCAAAAACCCCTTCCGTGAGGACAAGGCGGCGCTGGCAGAAAAGGAAAGAGCGGCGGCAGAAAACCCCGATTCTCTTCCCTTGGGCGATGAACCGGAGAACGACGAGGAAGACTACAAGGCTATTTTTGAGGGTCTTGAATTAGGCACCGAGGCAACACGAACAGGTATAATTGATAACGCCAGAAACTCGGGATACATCGAGCTGAAAAAGGACGTTTACACCATCCTCCCAGGCGGAGAATACCTTATAGAGCAGTTGTCACAGATGAACATTTCCATGGACAAATACAAGACAAGTGTGCTGGGTCAGGCGCTGAAAAAGGTGTATAAGGGTACTATCACCATAGGCGACTCGGTCAAGCAAGCGCAAGACGAGATTGCTGAAGTATTCGACCGAACTCCCACCACCGTCGAGCTTGATACCGACACCGGTTTTTACGGAGATATAGTGGGCAAATGCCCAATCTGCGGCAAAGACGTGGCAAGAGACCGTTATGGTTATGGATGCACGGGATACAAGGACGGATGCAAATTCAAATTCGGCAGTTTTATTTGTGGTCGAGTTATTTCCAAGAGCAACGCCAGCCTCTTACTTACCGAGGGCAAGACCTCCGAAATACAAGGATTCGTGTCCAAAAAGAGCGGCACGCCCTTTAACAGCCGCCTCATTCTTGAAGACGGCAAGGTCATTTTCGAGAAAAAGCAACCGGTAAGAACTCGCCCCGCCAAGACCGAATATTTGGGCGCCATAGCAGGCACCTGTCCCATCTGCGGCAAAAACGTTATTCGCGGCAAATACGATTACGGCTGTCTTGGATACAAGGAAGGCTGCAACTTCCGTATCAGCGGAGAGATATGCAGTCGTTCCATTACATTCTTTGAAGCGCAAGCACTGTTAAATTCGGGAATTACGCCCAACCTTTCAGGATTTGTGTCTAAAAACGGCAAGCCATTCAGCGCCAGACTCAAAATGGAGGATGGTAGGGCGGTATTTGATTTCACATAACAGCCCTTCACAAATCGTTATAATTCTCTACAATAGTTACCGTTAAATAAAACCCAAAAAGGTGGACGCCCGAATCGGGCGTCCACCTTTTTATTATTTAGTTGACTTCACGCGAACTATACAGCTCGACCTATCTTTAATAAAGTCGTCCCATATCTCTTCGCCAATTTCGTCTGCTTCAACAAATCCACTAACGGGATTCTTAATGCTGTCAATACTACCCTTCACGGTCGCCTTGACCTCGCTTCTCTCAAAGGAAAGGTCGCAATTCTCCATAGTGCAGTCCTCAAGAACCAAGCCCTTACAATAGCAGAGAGGCTGCGTTCCCTTGATGTGGCAACGTACAAGCTTTAAATTCTCGGAATACCAGCCCAGATACTCACCCTCAAGCGCGGTATCATAAACCGTTACGTTCTTGGCATGCCAGAAGGCATCCTTGGTCTTGAAATGAGAATTTTTTATCTCAACGTTTTCTATGTACTGAAAGGAGTACTTACCGGTCATAGTAAGATTATCGATATTCATTTCACGGCACTCAAAAAAGGGATACATCGAGTTCAAATTGGTATTTTTGATCGTCACCCCGCTAGAGCGCCAGCCAAACTCCTCGCTGTCAATATCACATCCGTCAAGAAGCACTCCGTTACACTCTCTGAGCGCCTTGATCCCGTGAAGCTTGGAGTTTTTGATGCTTATATCGCTATCATACCACAAAGCGGCACGGCAAGTGCTCGTCATGGTCGCGTTTTTCACCTCTGCATCATCAACGTGCCAGAAGGGATAGCGAAGCTCAAAAAGGCAGTCCTCCACCTTGATGTTTCTGCACTCCTTGAGGGCACTTTCTCCATCGGCAGGGCCTGCAAATGTACAATTTTTAACCTCTGCGCCGTCAAGACCGTAGAGTGCTCTCTCTTCGTCATAAATTTTATTTTCGTATATCATTTTACTTTTCCCAACAACAAATTGAGACTTTCACTACGGTGAAAGTCAACAATTTGTTTTTCTTTTTTACTAAAAATCTCGTCTGCCTTCGATTGCTCTGAAAAGGGTTATCTCATCTGCATACTCAAGGTCACTTCCCATAGGAACACCGTATGCAAGTCTGGTAACCTTAATTCCCATAGGCTTGAGAAGTCTGGAGAGATACATAGCGGTAGCCTCACCTTCAACAGTGGGGTTGGTTGCTACTATCACTTCCTCGATTTCCCCCTCGGAAAGTCGAGCAAGAAGCTCTTTTATCTTGAGCTTATCCGGGGTGATGCCGTTCATGGGAGAAATTACGCCGTGAAGAACATGGTAAAGACCCTTAAATTCTCTTACCTTCTCCATTGAGATAACAACTCTTGGATCGGATACCACACAGACGGTACGGCGGTCTCTCTGCTCGTCGGCGCAAATGGGGCAGATATCTCTGTCAGTAAGATTCTGACATATGGGGCAAAGATGTATCTTAGCCTTTGCCTCGAGAATTGCATTTGCAAACTCGCCTGCTTCCTCATCGCTCATTTCAAGCACAGAAAATGCCATTTTCATGGCGTTCTTTCTGCCAACGCCCTGAAGTCTGCCAAATTTCTCTGCCAGCTTCTGTAGGGACTCAATATATTCTGCCATATCAGAATAATCCGGGCATATTCATGCCCTTGGTGATCTTTCCCATTTCCTCAGAGTTGGTGGTCTCAACGCGCTTGATTGCCTCGTTTACTGCCGCAACAAGGATATCGGAAAGGGTCTCGATATCGTCGGGATCAACTATCTCGGGCTGAATGTCGATGGAAAGGATCTCTTTCTGACCGTTGATCTTAACAGCCACCATTCCGCCGCCTGCCGTTACCTCGTACTCGCGGGCATCAAGGTCAGCCTGAAGCGCCTCCATGTCCTCCTGCATCTTCTGTGCCTGGCGAAGCATTGCCTGCATATTCTGGGCTCCTCCGCCCATTCCCTTCGGTATATTTGCTCTCATGGTTTTATCTCCTTATATTTCAAATATTTTCAAAAATTATATATCACTATCTGCCGCTTCAAGTATCTTGTCGATAACGCTATCGCTCTTTTGCTCGGTGACACACTCCATCAAAAGGTCTGCCTTGGAATACTGTCGTCCTACGACCTGCGATACGATATTTACAAACAAGTCGTCAGCACCGAATTGCTTTGCCGCATCAATTTCAAATGGCTTGGCGAACTTTAAAACAAGCCTGCCCTTCTCATCGATGTACCACTTGCACATCGAGACAAACGACGCCTTCATGGGGTCGATATTGTTCATTTTTTCAAACACCTCCGCGCGGCTTCTAAAAGGCTTTAGCACTCTCACGTTACCGTTTGAAGTCGGCGTGGCGGGAGCAGGCTTTTGTACAACAGGTGCGGGGGAGGGCTTTTGCTCGACTGGGCTATGTGCGGAAGTCGGCTTTGAAGATGGTACTCCGGGAGCATCTCCGCGGAACATTTCATCGTCATCGTCCTCTATAAACGCCGCGCGGCGTGCGGGACGAGCGGGCTTTGCCGCAGGGCTTGTCTCTGCTGCCTTTGCAGTAGCGGGCTCACTTGCCTTTTCTACAACGGGTGCTGGTACTGCAAAATTACCCGTAGCCATCTTGGCTTCAACCTCGGAAATTCTCGAAAGCATAGCCTCGGGTGAAGAATTAAGTCTTTCGTCGCACATCTTAACAAGAGTTAACTCTGCGGAAATGCGGCGCACCGAATTAGCAGTGCTCATCATCGACATCGCCTCCTGGAGCATTGTGCAATGGTAAGAAAGCCTTTCTATTGTAAATGATGCCGCGAGAGACGTAAGCGCCTTCGTCTCACTATCGGTGAGGTCAAGATAAGCGGTTGCATTACTCGAGCTCTTAACGATAAGCAGATCACGGTAGACCGAGATAAGATCCTGCCAGAATACCGAAATGTCGCGAGAGGACTGAACCACATCGTCGATTGCAGCAAAAATAGTCTCATAGTCACGTTCAGCGACTGCACGTACCACGCGGAGCATATTCTCTCTGCCGATCTTTCCGACGGTGTTGTTTACAAGTTCCTCGTCGATCTTTTCTCTATTTCCTGCGCAAAGGTCAAGCAAGCTTATAGCATCTCTCATGCCTCCCTGCGCCTGCTTTGCAAGCAGTACAGCGGCAGATTCTTCAAGCTCTATTTCCTCGCTTGCGGCAACTCGAAGCAGGTGATTTTTAAGCACCTCGGTTGAGATGCGGCGGAAATCAAATCGCTGACAACGGGAAATAATGGTCGTAGGCAGCTTTTGAAGCTCGGTAGTGGCAAGGATAAACACAACGTGCTCCGGCGGCTCTTCAAGCGTTTTAAGCAAGGCGTTGAATGCGCTGGTAGAGAGCATATGTAACTCGTCTATGATATAAACTCTGTACTTCAAGCTTGAGGGAGAATAAACTACCTCATCACGAATATCACGAACATTGTCAACACCGTTGTTGGATGCGGCGTCCATTTCGATTACGTCT
This sequence comes from Eubacteriales bacterium, assembly GCA_045653805.1. GTDB lineage: Bacteria > Bacillota > Clostridia > Oscillospirales > CAG-272 > SVTX01. Next base: position 18,075 of record JAZOMF010000059.1, on the reverse strand, counting down.
GTGTTTGATCCGCTGTCGATCGCCAGACAAGCCGAGCATTTTCCGCAAGGGCTTCCGTCCCTTGGATCGAGACAGTTGACCGCCTTAGCAAGAATCTTTGCGCAAGAGGTCTTACCGGTTCCTCTGGAGCCACAGAAAAGATATGCGTGAGAAAACTTTTCGTTTGCAACCTCGTATTTCAAAATAGAGGTTATATGCTCCTGACCGTACACCTCGTCGAAGCTTTTCGGACGCCATTTTCTATATAAAGCCTGATGCATAATTACCTCCTTGTTTTCTTTTTTAGTTCTTTAAAAGATGGTCGTAAGATGATTTTGAGCGAGCAGATTTTGAGGGAAAATCGTCGTTTTTGCCGACCGAGCCGTACGAGGGTACGGCGGAAGGCATAAACGGCGATAGGAAAAGCCGAAAAATTTGATGAAATCCGTGAGGATTTCTACCTCTTTTGCTCTATCACTCAAATCGATCGCTGTTTTATCTTTTGCCTTTTCGGCTTTTTCGGTTTCACCAAAAGATGCCGATCAAAAAATGTCGTGTGCATGAAACAAGACCATACACCGCATAATCGAACTTCAACTCCACGCGATCTTCATACCCCCTGCTCAAGGCAGGCACCCTCGCGGCACATTGAGATAACCGCTTAATGCTGCTTGGTCCCCCATCTGACATGGTTCACAGCTCCCAATTGCGCAAGACCCGCCTCTCAACACAAAGAATAGGACTCATTCGTAAAGGATCCGCCCTCAAGTGCGGGATCCACCCCTGCTGTAGCGGATTTCAGGTACAGGGCTCCGCTAAATCCCCGGCTGGTATGGCCTTGTTTCACAGCACACGACTGCTTTTTATTATGCCCATAAAGGCTTCATATATTATATCAAATTTTTTGGAGTTTTGCAATAGTTTTTTGAAAAATTCACATTATATTTTATTTTAATTATTATATACGCTTAAAATTAACGCAAAAAGGAGCATCCCCGCAGGAATGCCCCTGATTTTCAATTTAACCTAACGCGATATACTCGATATATATAACGTCTCCGTCAACACAATAATCTTGAAAATAATCGAATCTGATTTTGCCAATATTTCCCGTCCAAGAGCCCTTTTTGGTGAGATCAAAGACGGCGGTATGATATTTACCGTCTGCAATAAGATTGCCCGTTAGATATATAGCTTTTGTCTCGCTGTATCCGCTCGAATCACTTGTAGTGAAGTACACGGTCGATTCGTATTTCTCGCAAGAATTAGTCACAGGTATCATATATCTGACAAACAACTTCGTGTACTCGGTGGTGCTTAAGGACTCCGAGCTCAGGTCCATAATCGCCTTTACGTCACTACCCCCGCTGACTCGCAGAAGAACAGCGCCCTCGGTCTCGTCGAAGGATACCTCGGTGTGGTCAACAGAAGCAAAATGCTTGCCGCTCTTATTCCCGGAAATGTCGATCTCATATTGAGGCACATTAATGAATGTGATGCGCTTGATATACATCACGTCTCCATCCTTTACCGCATTTTGGAAATAATCTAATCTGAGGCTGGTTATATTTCCTGTCCACTGTTCATGGTTTTCAAAAATCAAGGTCGTAGTGTGATACTGACCGTCAGCCACAAGACTTTTTGATCGTACCACTCGATCGCCGGAGAATCCAGTATAATCGCTGGTGGCGAAATAAATACTGGTGGATGGCGTGCGATAGCTGTTTGTTTTGGGAATCATATACTCGATAACAACACCGGTATATTCAATAGTGCTCAAGAAGGCATTTGTGAAATCGAGCGTTATATAAACGTCGGTTCCGCCGCTCACCTTAAGAGCAAGCGCATCTTGATCTTCGTCAATATACGTCTGGGTATAAGAAGTATTTGTAGAAAGGCTTTCACTTCCAGAAAGGCTCATATCGTTATCCACACCAAGCTCGAGATACTCAACAGTTGTAAAGGAAATGCTCTTAATGTACATAACGTCGTCCTTTGCCGCCGATGGGAAGGGATCGAATCTAATTCTATGCATATCTCCTTCGATCTTGCCTTTAGGAACTCTTATCTTCAAAACGTGATATTCTCCGTCACGAATGATCGTTCCATTGACCGTATATTCGTCCTTGAATTTGTTATTAGCACCTGCGCTCAAGAAAAGTATAAGAGTTGAAGCGCTTTTTGAGTTGGTCATGGGAAGCATATACTCGATCTCAATGGTATTGAAATCACTCGAATCGATAACCTTATCGGAATTCCAATCAAAGTTCATTGAAGCATAAGGGTCTCTGCCGTCAATAATAGTAAACTTAAGCGCCTCTTCAACTACATCGTATCCAATATCAATATTCTTGGGGGCGTAGAATATATCGGCATTTTCAGCTAAGGTAAAGTCCATATTCATCATATCAAACTTTCCGTAAGTCAAAAGCTGATCGTAACGATTTTCGGAAAGAGATGCATTATCGGAGAAATCCTTGTTCTCCTCAAATATAGCTCTTATCTCCTCAGGGTTGCCCGTAGCCAAGATATAGCTATACTCGATAGGATTATAGGATTGCATTACAATAGAGCAAGAGGGGGCAACGTAGCTGGTTGCGTTATTCATGGGGTCTTTGCTTCCGTTATACTGGTGTCGGATAGCAATATGCGTTTGAATGTTGGGACAATACGTACCAAATCCAAAGCCATCCTCCGTATTTATCCAGATAGACCAGGTTTCGGTATTACCCTTATAGAGTGGGAAAACCCCTGCTTGTGACCATCCCTTAAGCTCGGACTCGTAAATAACGCCCTCATCGTCGCCTGTCCAAGGCTTTATGCCATTATAGAATGAGAGAGTGTCAAAATAGCTTACGAGATAGACTGCCGGTATTTCCTGCCCTCCTGCGGGATGCTCCCACCCGGAGAAATCGGTCATCACGTTATCGACTACAACGTAGTCGTCAGCCGCACCTTCGTCCTTGCCTTCCATTATGGTGTAGGTGTTTTCGTAATAGGTATAAGTCAAACCCTTGTTATACGCCCAGTCCAAGGATTGACAAACCACATAGATATAGTCCTTTTCCTCGTCATACTCAACGTCGATAAGTCTGTCAGAGCCTTGATTGAAGCGGTCACCGCCCTGCACGGGGTTGTATGGCCACAAGGTTGCGCCCTCACCGCCGTTGGGCACGGATACGTATCCATCGTTATTGGTGTAGGTGCCGTAGAATGATTGCTGAATAAGTCTTCCCGTATCGTGGATGTTGACAAGATTCGCAAGCTCGTCATCTCCGTCCATCTTGTCCTCAAAATAAGTCATAGCACCGCCCCAAGAAAGTCTAACGCCTATCTTGTAGCGATCGTTTTCAACCGTAAGGTCGTCATTATACACGGGGATCTCCTCGGTCTCAAGTCCGCGCAGAACAAAGAGGGCGTCAACCTCCTCGCAGGTGTTGACCGTAAGCTTTTTGAGATTCACTCCAACGTTTCCGTAAATATATCCCTCGATAAGACCACGGAAGGAAGATTTTCCGGCTTCAAAGAAAAAGTAATCGGTCTTCTCTTCTCCGTCCAACGTGTAGGTGACGAACACCTTCAAGGGTTCAGTGGACTCATATTCAAAGGAAATTCTATTGAAGCTTTCAGCGAAAATTTCATCGTCAAAGGTGATCTCGTAGCCGCTATTTATAACGAACTTTCCATTTTCAATGGCGCTGAATCCCGTTGCAGTATATTCTAAGCCGTTAACGCCCAATACACTTGCAGTGCCGTTGTTTTCTGTTATTTCAGCAAAACCAGGATCAACGGTTACAAGATAATTTCTAAGCGCGATCACATCCGACAGATCGATAGTGCCGTCTTTATTGAAGTCTGCAAGTTTGTTAATATCAAAAAGTGCGTCACCGCTCTCGTAATCATAATTCGCCAAATATTGGCGCAATGCAATCACATCTTTGGAATCTACCACTCCATCACCGGTTACATCTCCCCTTCTGCCTCCGTTGGCAGCATAAACGCTTCCTGCAAGCACAAACAAAAGAACCAGGAACATCGCAGCAAATATCAAAAGCCAGCTGCTTTTTTGGTTTTTCATATTTTAGTTCTCCTTATTTAAAAATATCAAATTAAGGTAGATTTGCATTTAGATATCAACCGAAACGGTATCGATTCTTTTCTTGGGAACTACATAATCGCGGTTTTCGTCAAAATAATATTTAATATCCTCCCCGTCGCCAACCTCAACGATATGACTTTTGTGGGTAGGATAGCCAAAGCCGATAACACAGCTTACGTCAAGGCATTCATCGATTGAAAGCAGAGATTTGAGTGCCTCGATCTTAACGCTTCCCAAAATGCAAGAGCCCACTCCATGAGCATATGCGGCAAGGGTAATATTACTTGCGGCAAGTCCCTCGTCAAAGGTAGTGTACTTGGTCTGAAGCTCCTTTTCCTTCAAGATGGCAACGAAAAGTGTAGGTCTCTCACCAACCTTGGGTCTGCCGCCTCCATTAGGGATAGCACCACCCCAGCTTGTAATATCAAAAACCGCATTTACGGTCTCGGGGGTGCGTATATAAATATATTTGAGAGGCTGGCGATTCATAGCGCTGGATGAAAGCTGTGCGGCTCTCTTCATGTCAGTAATTACCTCATCGGGTATCTGTCTGCTCTCATCAAAGCGGCGATATGTTCTTCTGCCCTCAAGAAGGGTCATAATTTCGTTAGAATTCATATTGTTTCCTTTCTTGATTTTTGTAAAACGCATTTTACTCAAAGCCTTCGTTTGCGTAATCAACCATGATAATTTTATCATATTTATCCGCCCGTGTCAATAAAAAAGCGCAACATTTAAAACATTGCGCTTTTTTATATTCAATTATTCTTTAAGAAGCATATCGTCCTTATTGATCCAGCCCAATTTTCTCATTATTTCGCTGAATATTAAGGAAAGAACGGCAGGAAGGACGAAACAACACAATACCAGTCCTACCCACATCATAGGTGTCCATTCGGTGCTGTCAATAACTCCGATAGGACCAACCAGACCACAGGTACCCATCCCGGCCGCAACACCAGAGCACTTAAGTTTAAAGATCATAGTGGAAACAGGTCCAACTATTGCCGCTGCAAGTGTGGGAGGGATCCAGATACGAGGATTCTTGCAAATGTTGCCCATCTGGAGCATGGACGTTCCAAGTCCTTGGGAAACGATACCGCCCCACTTGTTTTCTCTAAAGCTGGACGCTGCAAAGCCTACCATTTGTGCACAACATCCTGCGACCGCCGCACCGCCGGCCAGCAAAAATCCCTCCTCTGTTCCATTGGAAATTGCAACCGCAAGAGCAGATTCCGAAAAGATCATGGCACATATAGCCGCACTGGAAATTGGAAGTGTGAGAACTATTCCAACCACTACAGAAACGATAATACCCATGAGCAGGGGCTGAAAATAGGTTGCAGTGGAAATAAATATTCCAAGATAATACATTACATAGGATACAATGGGACAAAGCAACCAGCTAGCCCCAAATCCCGCAAGGAGAGTAACGACCGGTGTTACGAGAATATCAACCTTGGTCTTTTTAGACACCAGCATTCCAATCTCGCTTGCAATTATAACCGCACAAAATGCGCCCGCAGGACCTGCGCTGTAAAACGTTCCAACGCCGTCACCCGTGCTTACCGCCCACGAGGTTATAGCGCCATCATAAATAATTGCGCCTAAAGCATTGGACATAGCGCCAACCGCCGCAGCAGAAAACATTACCAGAGGATGTGCGCCAAGCTTATAGGCTATGGCAACACCTATAGCCATTCCCGTAGCCGCCTTGGCGTATGTTGCTATGGTGTTAAATATCTCCGCAATCCAATCCACGGGTATGTATTTGCCGAGAGTTCCGAAAATAGTACCAATGAGGAGAGATGCAAAAAGTCCCAACGCCATAGCACTCATGGCGTCGATAAAGTAACGGTTAAGATACTTTTTAACTGCTTTCATTTCTTTTGCTATTGTTCCTTTCTTTTTCGAGCTTTTTGCCCATGTTTTTACCGACAAATAGTATATCATAATGTCACGACAGTTTCAAGGATGAATTTTGACAAAAAATCACGTTTGATTTAAATTTTTCTTGTACAAAATGTAAATGCTGTTGTATATTCACATAAGAGGCGGTTTTTTTGCTCTCCCTTTTTCAGGGAGAGCAAAATTATCATTATTCAATAAATGCCGTAGAACATTGGTAACAAAAAAACTGAACACTTAAATTATCAATGACATTCAAGCCAATTCTCTCCGATTGCCGCTTCAACCTTTAGAGGTACGCTCAAAGCCACCGCGCTCTCCATCTCACTCTTGAGTATTCCAAGAGCCTGCTCTGCACAATCTCTATTGCTTTCTATAAGCAATTCATCGTGTACCTGAAGCAAGAGGCGCGCGTCGATTCCGCTCTCTGTGAGCTTCTTTGAAACGTTTATCATAGCAATCTTGATAATATCCGCAGAGCTTCCCTGAATGGGGCTGTTTCTCGCTACTCTCTCACCAAACGCCTGCAAATTTTTGTTGGATGCGGCAAGCTCGGGGATGTAGCGGCGGCGACCCAGCATTGTAGTAACATATCCATCGGCGCGAGCATCCTTTGCCACGTCGTGGAGATATTTATCAATGGCAGGATAGCTTGAAAGATAACTCTCGATATATTCTTTTGCTTGGGCGCGGGATATTTTGAGGTCCTCAGCAAGAGAAAATTCTCCCATACCGTAAAGGATTCCGAAGTTGACCGCCTTTGCTCTCTTTCGCATCTCAACAGTCACCTCGTGAGGCTCAACGTCAAATACACGACAGCTTGTTGCGGTATGAATATCCTCTCCCGAAAGGAAGGCATCGATCATATTTTCGTCGGCAGATACGTGAGCAAGCACGCGAAGCTCGATCTGTGAATAGTCTGCATCTATAAGCACTCTTTCGGCTTTTCCGGGGATAAAATATTTGCGGAAGCGTCTGCCAGCCTCGGTACGAATCGGGATATTCTGCAAATTGGGGTTGACCGACGAGAGTCTGCCCGTAGCAGTACCAGTCTGCTTAAATGTAGTGTGGCATCTTCCCTCCTCGTCTGCCGCCTTAAGAAGTCCGTCAACATAGGTGCTCTTCAGCTTGGTGACCTGTCTGTATTCCAAAATATCGTCGATTATGGGGTGATATCGACGCAGTTTTTCAAGCACGTCTGCACCGGTAGAGTAGCCGGTCTTGGTTTTCTTTCCGTGGGGTAGCATAAGGCGTTCAAAAAGCACCTCACCAAGCTGTTTGGGAGAGTTGATGTTGAACTCATCGCCCGCCGCCATATAAATTCTGTATTCAAGTGCGCGAGCCTCTTCGTCAAGCTCCTCACCGTATGCGGCGACTCCCTCACGGTCGATCTTAAAGCCAGCTCTCTCCATATCGCAAAGCACTGCTGAAAGAGGCATTTCAACCTCATAAAGCAGCTTTATCTGACCGCTCTCGTCAAGTCTTTTCTCTATCTTCTGCCACATTTTTGCAACGTAGAAGGCCTCGGGAAGGGACTCGTCAATAGTATCACCAAGATAAGCGCCCACAAGGGCTTCAAGCGGATAGCCACTTCTTGAAGAATCGTCAACGTATGCGGCAAGCATAACATCAAAATAGCAATTTCTCCAAGAGATCCCCTTGTCTTCAAGCGACCTGTAGATACTCTTGCAATCATAAGCAACTATATTTTTAGTTTTTATAAAACTCTCAAATTCGGGGCAGAAATCCGTTTCATAAAGCTTTGTTCCGTCGGAAATATAAGCCTTTTCGTCACGAATAGACACGGCGTAGGTCTCACCGTTCAAAGAGCTGAGGGCAGAGGGCGAAATTGCCTCTAATGCAGGCTTTTCATCAACCGTCTCGGCGACTGCCACACTCTCGCTCGTGTCCTCGTCCTTGTCAAGTCCCAGGCGCTTCATAGCAGAGAGCAGATTATAGCGCAAGAAGAGCTTTTTAGCCTCGGAACGGTTAATTCCGTTGTGAGAGATGTCGCCCAGAGTAATTTCAAGGGGCACGTCACGCTTGATAGTAGCAAGAGCCTTGGACATATACGCGCTGTCCTTGCCGTTTTCCATTTTGGTGCGGACCGAGGGGGTAAGCTTTATTTCGTCAAGTCGGGAGTAGATAGCATCAAGGCTTCCCTCCTCTGCGATAAGCTTAAATGCGGTCTTTTCTCCAACACCGGGCACTCCGGGGATGTTATCGGAGCTATCTCCCATAAGCGACTTTACGTCAACGTACTGGTCAGCTCTCACACCGTATTTTTCAAAAAACGCCGCGCCGTCCATAGTTATAGTGTCGGTATTGGTGGCAAGCAAAACCTTGGTTTTGTCGGAAATGAGCTGGAGAGAATCGCGGTCACCCGTAAGCACGTATGCCTCGGTGTCACCCTCGTTCTCTGCCCATGCCGAAAGCGTGCCGAGAATATCGTCCGCCTCGTATCCTGCAAGCTCAATGACGTGAAGTCCCATTGCGGCGCAAATCTCCTTGGCAACGGGGAGCTGCTTGGCGAGATCCTCGGGCATAGGCTTTCTGCCCGCCTTATATTCGCCGTACATAAGATGGCGGAAGGTGGGAGCTTTGAGGTCAAATGCTACCGCCGCATAGTCGGGCTTAAGTGTCTCTATCTGCCTCGAGAGCACGTTAACCAGACCAAAAAGTGCGTTGGTAGGAAAGCCATCGGGGGTAGACAGAGGTCTTATTCCGTAAAACTGACGGTTGAGAATACTATTTCCGTCAATACAAAGTAATTTTTTCATCTTGTTCTCCAAAAATGAGTTGTATATCAGTATTTTACCACATTTTGCACTCATTTGTCAAGGATCAAAAAAATTCTTGGATATAGCCAAAAAAACTTTAAATTGCATTTTTTATGTTTGATTGCACCCGACAATTTTTAAAAAAATTATTTTCAAAAATGCGATTTTATTATTGACAATAATTTTTCGATATGTTATAATATATAAGTAAATATATATATTCAAGGAAAACCCAAAAACCAGGAGGAAAAACACAAATGAACAAGAAAATTATTGCTATTATTTCTGCAGTTGCACTTGTATTGGTTGTTGCATTGGTTGCTACCCTTGTAGCTTGCAACAACGGCGAACAGAACGGCAATGAATCCGGTAGCCAGGTTGAGCTTCCCAGCGGCAGCGAGGGTGAGGGCAACGGTAGCGGCAATGGCGGAAGCACCACTATCGGAGACCCCGGCGAGTATGAATACACCGCTTGCAACGAAACAGTTTACGTTAGCAGTAGCGCAGCTACTCTCCGTACCGCAGATTACGAGGCTAAGGGTTCTGTAGCTCAGGGTACCGCTCTTGTAAGAACCGGCGTAAGCACCGATGAAGCAGGATACTGGAGCAAGGTAACCTATGAGGGTGAGACTTACTACGTAGCTTCCAAGCTTCTCACTGACATTGCTGACGCAAACGAGGGATTTGTTGAGGTAACAAAGACTGTTGTTGTTAACGAAAAGACAGGTTCTCTTAACATTCGTACTCTTCCCACTACCAAGGGTAGCGAGATCATCGGTTATGCTGTTGCAGGCACCGAGATCACCGTTCTTGCCGAGAATACCACAACCGGCTGGTACAAGGTTCAGTTCGTAGCTTACAGCGGAGAAACTATGATCGGTTACATCGCTTCCGATGCAAAGTACTTCGAGGGTGCTCAAGAGGAGTCTTCTTCCAATACGGAATCCAAGGCTGAGGCTGAAAACAATGGTGCTCCCGAGGGTGCAGGCAAGTAATTCGATTTTAATCCAATCACAAAAATAACGCCAACGAAAATTCGTCGGCGTTATTTTTTTACTTTTTGGGAGCAGGCTTGCCCTTGCCTCCCTTTTTCTTTTTGGTTGCGGAAAAACCAAACTTTCCTATCTTTTTGCCAAGCTCAAAATATTCTCCGTGAGCATAAGCCGCAAGTCCGGCTCTGTCAAGGTGAAGCTTTCCATCTTTATCCAGAAGCGAGTCTTCAACGTCAACAGCAACTATGTCGGCTAAAAACATATCGTGCGTTCCCAAAGGTATTATGTCGGTGACCTTGCATTCAAGAGACAAGGGGCTCTCCCCTATCAAGGGGCAGGAGACCTCACTTGCCTCGACTTTGGTAAGATTGCACTTGGCAAACTTATCAACCTTGGCGCCGGTGTAAATTCCGCAGTAATCTGCTGTCTTAACAAGGCTGGCAGGAGTAAGATTGATAACAAACTCCCTGCTTTCCTTGATTATATTATAGGAGTGGCGACTCGGGCGAACCGAAATATAGGTCTTTGGAGGAATAGTGTTAATAATACCCGTCCAAGCAACAGTCAGAATATTAGATTTTTCCATATCTCCCGAGCTTACCATTACGGGAGGCAGAGGAGCGATCAGCGCCCCGCCCTTCCATTTTATCTTAGCCATACTGTGTACCTTCTCTTTGCCGTTTCTACGATTAATTTTATCACAAGAGCGATAAATTGTCAACAAAAATATTGCGAGTCACAAAATCTTGCATAACCCTTGACAAAAAGAAAAAAGGGTGATATAATATGGAAAACCGATGATAAGGATTAGTAAGTCAATTTCCTTTTTCACAGAGAGCCGACGGTGGTGAGAGCGCGGCAGATACAGTTGACCGAATGGACCTTTGAGGGCAAACAGAAAGCATTTCAGCAAGTATGGGCGACGGATGACACCGTTATGTCAAAGAGGCGTTTGTATCCGAATCTCGTTTGCTTAAATATTTTTCGCAGACGAGGCGCACCGCAAAAAGCAAGGCGATGGCTTACTGCTCGTAAGTCGAGCCGCTTTCGAGGAGCAACGAAGTATTCGGAAAATATTTTGCAAACGCAACGTGGGTGGTACCGCGGATTTTTCACAAGAAAATTCGTCCCCGATAGATTTTTATCTGTCGAGGGCTTTTTTATTTTTAATATTATACAAAGTGAGGATAAAATTTATGTTCCAGAATACTCCCGTTTCCTTCTCCGGCGTTCAGCCCAGCGGAAACCTTACCATTGGCAACTATCTCGGCGCTATCAAAAATTTTTCCGCATATTCCGAGAAATATAAGTGTTTTTACTGCGTAGTTGACGAGCATGCTATTACTGTTCGTCAGGTGCCCGCAGACCTTCGTCGCCGCACATACGAGACTCTCGCGCTCTACATGGCTTGCGGTCTTGACCCCGAAAAGAACACTCTTTACGTTCAGTCTCATGTTAAGGAGCATGCCGAGCTTGCTTGGCTCCTCAACTGCTTCACCGGCTTTGGCGAGCTTTCCAGAATGACCCAGTTCAAGGACAAAAGCCAGAAGCATGCCGACAACATCAATGCGGGTCTTTTCACCTATCCCGTGCTTATGGCGGCAGATATTCTGCTCTACCAGACCGACGTAGTTCCCGTTGGTATCGACCAGAAGCAGCACGTTGAGCTCTGCCGCGACATCGCAACCAGATTCAACGCTATCTACCCCGACACCTTCACCATTCCCGAGCCCATTATGGCAAAGAGCGGCGCGAAGATCATGTCTCTCGCAGAGCCCACCAAGAAGATGAGCAAGTCCGACGAGAACACAAACGCGGTGGTTTACATTCTCGACGACAAAGACACCATTATCCGCAAGTTCAAGAGAGCGGTTACCGATTCTGACACCTGCGTGCGCTACGCCGAGGGCAAGGACGGTATCAACAACCTTATGACCATTTACTCGGTATTCACCGGTAAAACTCTGGAGGAGATCGAGCGTGAGTTTGAGGGCAAGGGATATGGCGACTTTAAGATGGCTGTGGGTGAGGTTTGTGCAGACGCGCTTTCTCCCGTTCAAGAGAAATTCAACACCTTTATGTCCGACAAGGCACAGCTTGAAGCACAAATGAAGAAGGGCGCGGAGGAGGCATCCTACGTTGCTCGCAGAACCCTCTCCAAGGTACAGAAGAAGCTTGGGTTCGTTCAGATAAGATAATACACAAATTAAGGGGAATAAAGCCTTTAGCTTTATTCCCCGTTTTATTATTTTACCCTAAGGTCATTACTGCTTTTTCATAGGACGCAGTGTTTTGGGGTCTACTGCGGCGCAGATCACCACGGCGAAAATTCCCGTCAGGATGGCATTTGGCAGCATGTAAGATGCATTATATGCCAAGGAATACACCCAGACGTTCATATTCTCAGGCGCGTAAGATCCCCAGAGTATAACTCCCGAAAAAAAGCTTGATACGAACCTTATGAGCGACACTGCTACCGCTCCTACGCAAAAGCCTACAAGTCTTTTCTTGCCGAACGGCTTTGCAAACACGTCTGCCGCGCCCGACACGGTAAACGCTACTATGTAATCAAGCACCACGCAAAGCGCCACTGCCCACCATGTTCCGGCAGGTGGGATGTAAAAGCCGAGGATCATCTGCAAAGCGGAATAAACCAAGCCCGCGCCGATTCCCCATAGAGCTCCCCGACGGTATGAATAATAGATGATTGGGAGCATACTTACACTTATCGTACCGCCAAATGGCAGAAGTGCGCCTACTCCCGTAACGGCGTTGAGCCAAACGCAGAGAAGCTCTAAAACATAGGCAAGAGCCAAACAAAGAGCACCCTCTGTGACACAAAGAATTCTTTTTTTCATTGTGACCTCCTAAAATAATAAAAAAATTCATCCGCACGAAAAATCACGGTCGGATGAATTTTTTGGTGGAGGTTGACGTCATTTCCTCTCAACAATATATTCTATCAAAATCTTCCTACGCCGGTATTATCCGTATCAGGTGCAAGGGTTCGGTATTCCGTCTCAGCCTATTCTCCACCGTCTGCGCTGACGAAGGATTTCGGCACCCCTGATTTTTATGCGGTTTTACATCGATTTCGTATCGACGATGAGATTATACCACAGTTTTTCTTCCTTGTCAAGTACACTGCCGCATTTTATTGATTTTTCTTTTTTGTCCTCGGAAATAAGTACATGCAATTATCTCATATATTCGTATCAACTAAAAAATGAGGTATATAAGGCATGATAATCTTTACTTTAATACTTGCGGCATTGTCAAAATTTTTGAGCCCCATACTGGGTATTGGAACGGTACAAAATTTTCCCCCTGCGCTCTCTCAAGAAGACGAAAGAGAAAAATTCATCATAATGCGTGAGGACGGAGAGAGAGGCGAGGACGCAAGACAAGAGCTGATACTACACAATCTTCGCTTGGTTGCACATATTGTGAGAAAGTATTATTCGCAAAACAAAAATCAAGATGATCTTGTATCAATAGGAACAATAGGTCTTGTTAAGGCGATAGATACGTTCAATGTGGATAACGGTGCAAGATTTGCAACCTACGCCTCAAAATGTATTCAAAACGAGATACTTATGAGCTTCAGAGCTCAAAAAAAGCACTCCTCCGAAATTTCTATAAACGAAACTATAGACGTGGACAGAGACGGCAACCCTCTCTCCTATATGGATGTTATAAGCTCTGACGAAGATATTGCAGAGGAGGTCGATCGCCAAATTCTAACTTCAAAGGCCCTTTCCTGCATTAAAACCGCACTTTCACTGCGAGAGAGACAAATAATAATTATGAGATATGGTCTATTCGGTACAGAAGAGCTGACACAGAGAGAGATTGCAGAAAAGCTGGGCATCTCTCGTTCCTACGTTTCAAGAATAGAAAAAAGCGCACTCGAAAAGCTCAAAAGTGCACTTGGAGGATAAAGAAAAGCTCCCTGCTCGGGAGCTTTTTTCATTATTAATATATTTTAGATGCTAAACTCAAAGAGGGACTTTCTCTTCTTGTAGTAAAGTGTGCAAATAAGAACCATAAGTCCGCTGATTGCGAGGAGAGAGAGCACGGTGATTGCCGCAATAGTAACCTCGCTGTTCGAAAGATACTTCTGAACCAAAGCAATATCGGCAAACATATCTCTACCGTCAGGGAAATGAACACTGGGAATAAGAACGCCTTCGAAAAGCTTACCGGTGAAGAGATTTTCAGAGAAGAATGTGCTGGTGAAGAGCTTATAATATGTGTTAATATATGCGAAGATGCGAACACCAAAGAATCTGGCACCTGTAAGCTCTATGGGCTTAAGGGATACAAAGAATGTGAGAACATACTGGAAAAGCCAGCCCGCTGCAATAAAGTAGCCACCGATCGCAAGCATCAAGGAGTTGATAAGAACAACTGCGTTTCTCTCGAAATATGCAAGAGAGTTTCTTGCCATAAGTGCAAGAACAGCTACACCAATGGAAAGATAGCAGATAGTAAGATGTCTGATGTGCATTGCAGGTGCGAGACCGCCGGTAAGATTAAAGATACTTGTGCAAACAGTTTCAACAAATTGAACAACGGGAATCAAGAAGCTGAATAAGCCACCCTCAAGACCTGCGATCCAATCTGCAAACAAGCCGGGGATTGCGAGAGTTTCATAAAGTCCGCAAGCGAAGAACATAAAGAGCGAGCAGAGTGCTACAATGCCCATTACGCCAACCACTACGGGGATAAAAACGTAAATCAAAAATTTATGCCAAGCGAGCGAATATTTAGTTACACCGGAATAATTAGACGCCTTCATTTTCAAGCTCCTTTGAGTCAATAATAATTCAATAGATATTATAAACTATTAAATCACTTTTGTCAAGGCTTTTGGGGAAAAATGAGCGTCAAAAATCCGTTTTTGTGAAAAATCACAAAAAATTTCAGTTAGACTTTGTGTCACTACGCAGATAAAATTAACAGAAAATTAACATTATTTATGGCTACAAAAAGCCTTGCACTTATCCTCTCCGCTTACCCTTAAATATAATCGCCGAAAGATATCCGAACACCAGTGCCGCCGAAATTCCTCCCGCTGCGGCTGTAAATGCTCCTGTGAGCGCCCCCAACAAGCCCTGCTTGTCCACAGCCTCTCTTATTCCCTCGCTGATAAGATACCCAAATCCCGTCAGCGGCACTGTTGCTCCCGCGCCGGCAAAGTCCACGATTGGCTTATATATACCAATCGCTCCCAAAATCACTCCCGCAACCACGTAGCTGACCAATATTCTGGCAGGAGTCAGCTTGGTTTTATCTATTAACACCTGTGCAATCACGCAAAATAATCCACCAACCAAAAAGGCTCGTATTATTTGCAAAATCATATTCATTTTTCCCCCAATTTATCATTTCCTATGGAACATTGTCCGGCTTTGTTTATGCCTCAAACATCAGCAAATGCCCAACGGCAGGAATACTCTCGCCCTGCTTGATGCTGTCGGGACTCATCATAGCTCCGGAAGCTATAAAAAGTACCTTTTTAAGCTTCCCTTTCTCCATTTCGGGAAGAAGGTGTGCAGACAAAACACTCGCCGAGCATCCGCATCCGGAACCTCCCGAATGGGTATCTTGATTTTCTTTATCGAATATGAGTATACCGCAATCGGTATAGTTTTCTCCCAGCTTATAGCCCTCGGCATTTGTAATCTCTCGCAGTATCGATGCGCCCTCGTACCCAAGATCTCCCGTAACTATAAGATCATAGTCTTCGGGGCGCGTGCAACTCTCGCTGAAATATCGGCACAGTGTATCACAAATTGCAGGCGCCTTAGCCGCGCCCATATTATTGGGGTCATTTATTCCCTTTTCGATTACTCGCCCGGGCATTCCCGCCTTTATCTTCACCTTGCCCGCATCTCTATTGCCTATAATAAACGCGCCCGAACCCGTTACTGTCCATTGAGATGTGGGAGTTCTCTGACCTCCGTACTCTATGGGGGTGCGGTACTGTCTCTCTGCCGAGCAATTATGTGAGCTTGTAACGGCGGCACAACGCTTAAAAATATTGTGTGTGGTCATAGTTGACGCCAACATTATTCCCTCTCCCGCAGTAGAGCAAGCACCGTAAATTCCGAAGTATGGGATCATGCACCCAAGAAGTCCATACGAAGACCCGATACATTGGTTGAGAAGGTCGCCTGCGAAAAGTGCACCTATATCCTCGTTCCCAAGTTCTGCCTTTTTTAGCGCTAAATTTAGCGCCATCCTCTGCATCTCGCTCTCTGCCTTTTCCCATGTAGATTTGCCAAAACGATCATCATCTCCGTGTATATCGAATGTGTCACCCAGTGGTCCTTCAAATTCCTTTTTACCCACTACGTTTCCGGTGGATATAAAGCTCGCATCCAGCTTGATTATGCCTCTATTCATATTTTTCTCCGCAAATATTAGAATTTGTACTTATTATCTATCATAAATTCAATATTATGCAAAAAATCTCTTGAAATTTGGCTATCATTATGATATACTGATTATATAAGAGCAAAATCTATCCGTCGGAGGTTTTAAAAATGATATCGTCCCACGAAAAGCAGTATCATATAAACGTAAGCAAGGGTGAGGTAGGCAAATATTGCATTCTCCCCGGCGATCCCGGTCGTTGCGAGAAGATCGCGGCATGTTTTGACGAGCCCTATCACGTTTCCACAAATCGAGAGTACTGCATTTGGAACGGAAAGATAGCAGGCGAGGTGGTTTCGGTTTGCTCCACAGGTATCGGCGGTCCTTCTGCCGCTATCGCTATCGAGGAGCTTGCGGCTTGCGGTGCTCATACCTTTATCCGTGTGGGAACCTGCGGTGGTATCGACCTTTCCGTAAAGGCAGGCGACGTGGTTATAGCCAGCGGTGCGGTGCGTCAGGACGGCACTTCAAGAGAGTACGCTCCCCTTGAGTTTCCCGCTGTCAGCGATCCCGACGTTATGTTTTCGCTGAGAGAGGCGGCTAAGGAAATGGGAGTTGTCAATCACACCGGCGTAGTTCAGGCAAAGGACTCCTTCTACGGTCAGCATTCTCCCCAGAGAATGCCTACCTCCTCTGCCCTTCTTGAGCAGTGGGAGGCTTGGAAACGTCTGGGCGTGCTTGCAAGCGAGATGGAATCGGGCACACTCTTCACGGTCGGCTCATTTCTCCGCGTTCGTTGTGGCTCGGTATTCTCGGTGGTATGGAATCAAGAAAGAGCAAACGCAGGACTTGACACCGATTCCGACGAGCATCACGATACTACCCTTGCTATCAAGGTTGGTATTGAGGCACTTAAGAAGCTTATTATTTCCGACAGAGAGGGAAAATGAAAAAGGTAATTGTTAATAAAGACGGGAAAACGTACGAATGCACCGTAGTAGAAAAGAGTGCGCGTCGCTCTGCCTCGAAAAGCATATATAACTTTCTCGACGGTGCAGAAAAGGTTGCCGTTGCCGTATCACAGATAAACAAAATATTGCGAGGCTGTGATAAGGCTCAAAAAAAGAGGTTAAAAAAATACGGCAAGCTGGATAAAAAGACAGGAATGTTGGTTTTAGATCGCTGCAAGCCTCTTGCGCGAGTAACTACTGTAAAACGACATAAGCTTGGAAATTAAAATTTTAAAAACATTGAAGTTTAATAAAAAATAACGGAACCCGATGGCGTTGTGTTCCTAAGGACAGTTTTTCTCAATGGAACAACACTTTAATATGCGGCTACTGACAGAGGCTCCCTCCGGGAGGGAGCTGTCGCCGTAGGCGACTGAGGGAGAGCGCGTCGCGTTGAAGTTCTTCTGAATTCAAAGTCACGCAGGCTCCTTCCGTCACGCTTTGCGTGCCACCTTCCTCCCGGAGGAAGGCTTTTCGTTAGTTCCATTATAACACAAATCGGCAGAGAAAACAACTTCTCTGCCGAAATTTTGGTTCTGATAACTTCTCCGTTAAGAACAACAGAGAAAGGCTTCTGCTTTTTTGCTGTAAGCAAAGTGTCTCGACAGTGGAGGAGAGCAAGAACCTGAACGGACGACCAACCATCGAACAAGTTCGATAACGCCCCTACAAGTGTAAGCTTAATCGGTATGGGAGCGGTAATTTTCCGTCAGCGGATGAAATTAGAATTATATAAGCCTTCTCCAGCATTTCTTGAAATGCGTGGGAGAAGGTGGCAGACGAAGTCTGACGGATGAGGTGTCTATGGTGTGGAAAATAACTACTCATCCACCACGGCACTTACAAGTAAGTTCCGTGGTCCCCCTTCTCTCACAAGAGAAGGCTATGAGGTACGCTTTTCGCTTACTTCCTACAGGTAATGTTTT
>JAZOMF010000058.1:0-23564 GCA_045653805.1 Eubacteriales bacterium | reverse complement strand
ACATCTCTTGCGGCGTGTTCTTTTTTGCCAAGCTTTTTTCTTTGCGCCTCTACTGCCAAAGAAAAAAGCGGGTAAGCAATTTAAAAAGGCTTTGTGTAGAAAGGGGAACCCCCCACTTGTGCGGTTCCCCCTCTTTTCGCCTTGGCGAAAATTCACCCCTTCGGTGGCGCTTTCGAACGATAAGGGAGTTTCGCCCTCTGCGGAGGGCGACCGCCGATCGCGGCGGCTCCGACAAGCCTTTGAAAAGGCTTGAGCGAAACTTTCCAACAAGACAACGCCGTGGAGTTCTTGACACACCGACAAATCAAAATTTGAAACAATCAATTCAAATTTACTCGCAACACGACAACGGAAGAATTCAGGTTACACCATTTGGCGGCGAAGCTTTTCAAGGGCGCCCTTTTCAAGCCTTGACACCTGTGCTTGGGAAATTCCTATCTCTCCTGCTATCTCGGTTTGGGTTCGGTTGCCGTAATATCTCATTCCGATTATCATTTTTTCGCGCTCGTTGAGAATTCCCATCGCCTCACGAAGAGCGATGTGCTCCAGCCAGCGCTCGTCACCCGAGCCGCTGTCACTTAACTGGTCGATAACGTAAAGCGAATCCCCTCCCTCGCTGTAAACCGGCTCGTATATCGACATGGGGATAGCGATCGCTTCCATAGCCCTTATCACCGATTCTCTTTCTACACCAAGCCTTTTGGCAATATCATCCGCCGTAGGCTCGCACTCGCGCTCGTTTTGGATCTCGTCTCGCGCCTGTAGAGCCTTGTAAGCCAGATCACGCATTGAGCGGCTTACGCGTACACTTCCGCTATCGCGAAGGTATCTTCGCAGTTCCCCGAGGATCATTGGCACTGCATAAGTTGAAAATTTTACGTCCATCTCCACATTGAAACGATCAACCGCCTTTATAAGTCCAACACAGCCCACCTGAAAAAGGTCGTCTGCATTCTCTCTTTTGCCCGCAAATCGGTGAATTACCGACAAAACTAAGCGGAGATTGCCGCATATAAGCTCCTCTCTCGCCTTTTCATCCCCCATTCTTGCCCTCAGCAAAAGCTCGCGCTTTTCATCCTCTTCAAGAACGGCAAGATCTGAAGTATTCACCCCGCATATTTCCACCTTATTATAATACATGATTTCGTGCGACCTAAAGGTCACATCCTTTCAATTTTTGATCGGAAATGCTCCGATAACAAAAATTATTCCCTACCGTGTTCTCTGCGATACAGAAAATTACGGTAGGGATTTTTTACAAGTTATTAAGTTTAAATCAGTCATTAAATTCGGTTAGATCCAAGCTTATATCTTCTCTTGCGGTTGCCTTTGAGGGGTCTGTAAGGTCGATGATAGCTTTATCCATCTTGACCACTGTTCCCTCGTTAAGTATTCCAAACAAAACTCTGAGCTTTGCATCAAGATTTGCCACACTGCCAAACTTCACCTTGTATTTCAAGCCGTAGATCAGCGTTACATCAAACCTTTCGTCAAGAATTATGCCGTCGGTCTGCTCCAAGAATCCGCTTTCGCTATCCTTGAGTGTGGAAAGAAATTCCGATGCGTAATCATAAAAGCTTTCTTCTTTTACCTCATACAGAGTCTCACCCTCGGTGTCTGTCTCCTCAACGGTGTCGTAAAACACTATATAGTCGCCTATCCGGGGCTCGCGAACCTCGGGGAGGATAACGTACGCCGCACCATAAGCTGAATATTTGCTTCTTTTAGTGCTTTCGTCAAGCACTCGAAGATTTTCATCGATAGCGTAATATTTCTCTCCTATCTTGGTGTAGAAATCAACCTCGCCCACGCGAACATCTATCTTCAACTTGCCGAAAGGAGTTTTTGTGATCTTGATATTTCCAACCAAAGGCAATTTCTCGCGTATCGCACTCTTGATGAGAAAATTGGGATGAAGTATCATAAGATCGCCCTCGCCAACGTCTGCTGCTTCGATGATGTCGCCCTCGTTGAACATATCAACGTCACCCGAAACCTCGATGGTTCTTACGGGAGTAAACACGAGCAATAAGCCAAGAATTAAAGCAATTCCAAGCGCTATGGGAGCACCGATGATTATTTTTCTCGCCTTGTCTTCACCAAAGCGTGTAAAAAGCCAGGTGCGCGCACCAATCATCAACTGACGAAATCTCTCTGCCGCCGCACTTTCCCTTTTTTTCATCTTGCTCACCTCTCTTCCTTGTTTTTACTTCTTTTCAGCCATTACCCTCTTGATCTCATCGTAAATGATGCGATTTGCATCAGGCTTGGCGAATGCGGTGATCTTCTCACCCATCTCACGTCTTTTTTCGGGGGAATCAAGCAACTCCACGACTGCGGAAAGCAAACGACCAGATTCAAACTCGCTCTCCTGCACCAGCGCGCAACCGCCCTTATCGTATATAGCCTTTGCATTTTTGTACTGATGATTTGCCGCAACGTAGGGCGAAGGAACTATCACCGCCGCCTTTGAAAGCAGGGCAAGCTCGGAAACCGTCATAGCGCCTGCACGGGAAATGACAAGATCTGCTCTTGGCATTCTCGCATCCATATCGTATATGTAATCAACCAGCTTAACGTTTGTCTTTTTATCAAGTCCCTTTTCGGAATAGATATCACCCAAAGCCTCAAAATCTCTCTTTCCCGCCGCATGATAAAACTCGGTATCTGGATACTTGTCTGCAATCTTCTCAAGCATATCTGCAACTGCGCGGTTAAGAGTTTCTGCTCCAAGCGAACCGCCGAAGATAAGCACACTCTTGTTATATCCCTTGGCAATCTCACCGCCCACTGCCTTTTTCTGACCCACGATCTGGGGATTGCCAACGTTAATGACCTTTTTAGCAGTTTTAACGTACTCTGCGCTGGACTCAAAATTAGTCATAACGCAATCAACCTTGGGTGCGAGCTTTAATACGGCTCTGCCGGGAATGGCGTTTGACTCGTGAACCAAGGTGGGAATGCCCATCTCCGCCCCCGCATTGAGTACGGGATAGCATGCAAATCCGCCCGTACCGATAATAACGTCGGGCTTAAACTCACGGATGATCTCCTTTGCCTCGCCCTTGGACTTTATCATCGAGATCAACGTAAATACGTTCTTGGGATTGTATATCTTATGGCTGGGCAGAATATTAACCTTATAAAGCTTCTCATATCCTGCTCTCGGAACGAGATCCTGCGCCTTGTCTCTCGCCTGACACGAGCAAACGAATGCGATCTCGCAATCCTTTTCATATTCCTTTATAGTATTCGCGATGGCAATAGCAGGGTTGACGTGTCCTGCAGTGCCGCCGCCTGTCATAAGCACTCTCATTGTAATTCCTTTCTCCGCAGGGCTCTGCCCTGCACCGGTTTCTTTGCAGGGCTCTGCCCTGCACCCGCAAGCAACTTTTTAAGAAAAAGTTTCTTGACTTCAAAAACTTTTCGAAAAATTGGTTTTAGTTATCAGATATTGTGATTTTAAAGCGTTTGCAATAATTAGAGTGAATCAAATGTTCCTACAGACCGCTTTTATGGGCCAGTTTATTTTTTGACGTATGAATACCTTGATATAGATAGGATTATTCCCATTTCAAATATCTGTATCATAAGAGCGGTACCGCCCGACGAAAAGAAGGGCAAGGAGATACCGGTATTGGGCATCGAGTTTGTAACAACCGCAATGTTCATTATAGTCTGGAGCGCGATTTTTGCGGTAAGACCGTAGACCACCAAGGACGAAAACTTATCGGGACACTTTGATGCTATCTTAAATCCGCGCCAAAGCAGGAGCGCAAAGAGGATGATAACCGCCGCCGCGCCTATAAATCCAAGCTCCTCGCATACGATGGAGAAGATAAAGTCGTTTTGAGGCTCGGAAACGTAACCAAACTTCTGCTTACTGTTACCAAGTCCCACGCCGAAGAGTCCGCCCGAACCGATGGCGTACATACCTTGGAGAGTCTGCCAAGCCGAGCCCTGAGGGTCAGCCTTCTCGATGAAGAGCCAAGTCAGAACTCGCTCCTGTGCGTAATCTGATACCAAAAGCACCACAAAAACCAGCACCGCACCTGCTCCGCAGATCATAGCCATCCATTTCTTTTGAGTTCCGCCGATAAACATAATGATAAGACCCAAAAGACCGATAATGATAAGTCCCGAAAGGTGCCTTTCAAGCATTACAAGACCGCAGATAGTGGCAATAGCAATTCCGGGGACAAGCACGCCGTACTTAAAATGGCCGCCAAAGCGCTGGGATAGCTCTATTTTTTTCTCATATCTCGACATTATTAGCGCAAGCACAAGCACAACGGCAACCTTGGAGATCTCCGAGGGCTGAATTGTAAGAGGGCCGATTGCGATCCATCTCTGCGCTCCACCTCCCGTATCTCCCACCACAAGCACCGCAATAAGCAAAACAACCGATGCTGCATATGTGACTATTCCGAAAATTCTCCAGAACGAGGGGCGAACAAAAATTACAAAGGGCACAGTTCCCAGCAGCGCCAGCAGGATAAATCCCACGTGTCGCTTAACGTAATAGAGGCTATCGCCCATATACTTTTCACCGGTAAAGGAGCTGGCACTATACGCCATTACTACTCCAAAAAGTGCGATCGCGATAACGATCAAGAGAAAATACACGTCGATACTTCCCTTTGTTAGAACCTTTTCCTCTCGATTCTCGTTTTTACTCTCATGTATCGGTTGGAGATATATAGGATCGTTCTTTTCAAGGTCTTTTTCGTAGAGATCGGCAAGCTTTTTTATGCCTCGAGTAAGGAAAAAGCCCTTATTTTCTTTTTTAGGATCTTTTTCGTTCATTTCTATATTCTCCTTTCCGATTTTTAGTTTAAATCAAAGCTTTAACTAATTATAAATTGAAGATTCCGCCGAGAACACCGATAGCACCGAGAACTACGGATACTATGCTAAATACTGCAACGATCTTGTTTTCGCTCCAATCAAGAAGCTGGAAGTGGTGATGTACGGGGGCTTTTTTGAAGAATCTCTTGCCTTTTGTAAGCTTGAAGTAGATTCTCTGCCAGAGGCTGGAGAACATTTCAAAGATAAACACCGTGGACATGATGATAACTGCAAAGAACTGACCCTCGCTGATAGCGCATCCCATTATGATACCGCCGATAAAGAGCGAGCCTGTGTCACCCATAAATATCTTTGCGGGATAGTGATTGAATACAAGGAATCCGAGGAGTGCGCCAAGGAGCATAGCACCTGTGAGCGCAGTATATCTGGAGCCTACCACTACTGCAAGAGCAATAAGAGAAAGCGCTACGGTCGATCCTATTGAGGATGCAAGGCCGTCGATTCCGTCGGTGATATTAGTGCTGTTTACAAATCCGACGATAACGAGAAGATACAAGGGGTAAGCGAACCAACCAAGCTCCAGCGCAAAATTTATAAAGGGGATCTTAAATGCGGTGGGAAGGTTGTTGGTCATTCCCATAAGCGCAAGGTATGCCGCCGCAATAACAATCTGGAGCAGAAGCTTCTGCATCTCGGAAAGACCCTCGTTCTGCTTTTTCACAAGCTTTTTGTAGTCATCGAAAAATCCTATAAGACCGTTTGCCGCTCCAAGGCAAAGGGTGAGCGCCAAGGGGATAAGATTTTCGTTACTGCTCTCGCCCATAATCTGGAATTTTTCAAGGATGAACCATACGAGCATTACTGCAAGCGATGCAATTATAAAGCAGATACCGCCCATAGTGGGAGTTCCGGCCTTGCCCGAGTGCTCTTTGACGTACATGTTGATTGGCTGATTCAGCTTTTTCGCACGAAGCACCGGCAGGATAAATCTGGTTGCCACAACGGTAAGTACAAACACCGCAAGGCAAATAATTATTGACTCAATTCCCATTATACGCTTAACGTCAAGGCTTGTCAATTCTTTTATAAAATTATAAAACATCTTAGTCTTTCCTTCTCAAAAATTTATCGAAATTACTTGTTTTCTTTAAAAATCGAGGCAATTACCTCTTCAAGCTTCATAGAACGGCTTGCCTTAAAGAGGATGGCATCACCTTTGCTCATTTTCGCCTTAATAACAGAAGCAAGCTTCTCCTTTTCTGTGGGGTCTATGACCGAAATAACATTTTCGCTCTTCATTCCTCCCTCCAGTGCCGCGTCTGCGATATATGCAGCAGAATTGCCGAGAGTAAACAGCATATCTATTCCTCGTCTTGCAAGATACGTGCCCACCGAGCGGTGCATATCGTCACTTCTCTCGCCCAGCTCCTTCATGTCCCCCAGCACTGCAATTCTCTTGCCCTCAACTCCTATGGCAGAAAGTGAATCAATAGCTCCGCACATAGATTCGGGAGCGGCATTGTAGCAATCGGCTATAAGAGTTATGCCATCTCGCTTGGAAATATTCATTCGCATATTGGTGGGAGTGTAGGCTTCAAGTCCCTCGCGGATGGTTTCGCAATCAATACCCATAAGGTAAGCCGCCGCCGCTGCGAAAGCCGCGTTATAAGCAAAGTGCTTGCCAACGAGATTTAAGTGAATACCGAAAATGTAATCTCCTCGAGGCACGCGCAGATCAAAGCGAGTTCCGCTCTCGTCAACGGTCACGTTGGAGATTCTAAATGAACATTCTTCGGAGAAACCGACGTAAATCGTTTCATATCTTTCGCAGTAGTGGTCCTCAAGTAAGGGCTCGTCGCCATTGAGAAGAAGATGCCCTCCGTCAACCAAGCCTTCACCGATCTCAAGCTTTGCTTTTGCAATATTTTCTCTGGTTCGGAGATATTCAAGGTGAGAAGAACCGACATTGGTAACCATAGCCACCATAGGTGTTGCCACTCTGGTCATTTTACTGATCTCACCAAAGCCGCTCATACCCATTTCAAAGATAGCCGCTTGGCAATCACCCTCTGCCGACATCAGCGACATAGGCATACCGATAACGCTATTGAAATTACCCTCGGTGTAATAGGTCTTGCAAAATTTCTTAAAAATCGAGGCACAAAGCTCCTTTGTAGTAGTCTTACCGACGCTTCCGGTAATTGCAATCGCGGGCATAGGACAATTCTCTCTGTATCCCTTGGCACAATCAGAAAAAGCATCAATGCTATTATCCACCACAACGAATGCAACCTCCTTGCCCGATATGTCGGTGGGCACGTATTCGCAGAGAATACAGCGACATCCCAGCTCGATAGCCTTGATTATGTAATCGTGACCGTCCACGCGCTCGCCTCTGGTGGCAACGAACATAGTGTTTTCGTCAGCTTCTCTTGAGTCGGTGCAAACGTACTCAAAGGAGCTGTTGCCATCGCGTGTGAAATCATAAAGATCGCCACCGCAATAGCGCGCCACGTCAGCCATATCTACCTTATTCATACCAAGCTTGATCTTCATCAGTATATCGCCTCTTCCTAAACTTACAAATTAACCGTAATACTTATTTACAAATTCTGCGGCGATCTCTCGCTCGCTAAATCGTCTTCTACCCTCGCGTGTCAGCTCGTATTCCTCGTGACCCTTGCCTGCAAGCAGGATCACGTCGCCCCGCCGCGCATTTTTTATGGCATATTCAATAGCCAAACGCCTATCATCAATAACCGTGTATGGAGCACCGCAAGATCCGTTTATTCCTATCAAAATATCATCTATAATGCAAGAGGTGCTTTCACTTCGACTGTTATCCGATGTGATTATAACCATATCTGCCATTTCAACTGCAATCTTTCCCATAAGACCGCGCTTATAAGGGTCTCTGTCTCCACCGCAACCAAAAAGCAGGACTATTCTCTGCCCATTAGAGGTAAATCCTCTTGCTGTTCGAATAAGATTTTCCAGCGCATCGGGAGTGTGGGCGTAATCGAGATATACCGTAAAATCCACGTTTTCATCGAATTTCAATCGCTCCAGCCTGCCCTCGATTCCCAAGAAATGAGCCAATCCATCCTTGATTTCTCCAACCGAAAGCCCTAAAAGTCGCACCGCCAGTGCCGCTTGCATGGTATTCATCACATTGAATCTACCGGAGAGCGGCGAGCGCACTCTCAAACGGAGATCTCTACAACTGAGCTTATATTCTATACCGCTCTCGCCTAAAAGATGGATCTCTTCGGCAGAGCATCCCGTGTCCCTACCCTCCATAGTGCAAAGCAGAGCGGGAATATTTATTTTTTCGGCAAGAAGTCTGCCATATCTATCATCGTAATTTATCACAGCACGTCTACTTTGCGAAAACAGTTTCGACTTTGCGGCAAAGTAAGAATCCATATCTCCGTGAAGATCCAGATGATCCTCCGTGAGATTAGTAAACACACTCACATCAAAGGTGATGGGGGCAACCTTTTCAAAATACAGCGCATGGGAGGTGACCTCCATAACCGCGTATTCACATCCGTCCGCCACCGCCTCACCGAGAATTGCAAAAAGCTGCTCTGGGTCGGGGGTTGTCATATTGGCATTGGGATCAGGATTTTTTATATTTATCTCTCGCAGATGAGTCTTACAGCCCACAGTACCTACAAGAGCACATTTTCTTCCTGAACGGGAGAACATTTCATATATTAAGCGGCTGACCGAGGTCTTTCCGTTAGTCCCCGTTACACCGATCATTTTCAATTTTAATTGTGGCTCACCATGCCACAATGAGAAGAGATAGGAGATAAGCCTCCTCGTATTTTCGCAGATAACTATGGGGATATTGATATCCTTAACATTAACTCTGCCATCCTCCACCGCTTGTCTGTCAACGACAAGAGCGGCAGCGCCTTTTTCTATCGCCTCACCTATGTGGACGTGTCCGTCACTTTTCAGTCCCTTTATGGCAACGAAAAGATTGCCTCTCTCAATGCGGGACGAATCGGGGCATATCCCCGAAATTTCGGTATCCTCGGTGGCATCTATATTGCCATAGAGTTCTCTTTCTAATCCTTTAAGCAGTGATTTAAGCTTCATCCTTACCTCCAAAAAATATAAGTATCAAAACATTATATTTTTTGGAGGCAGGAAAAATGACTTTTTAGTATGGCTATCCTACGCCATCCTCATCCCAATCGTAATCATTTTCGTAATCGAAGTCTCCGTCGCCATCGGGATGCTTGAAGGTAACGGCAACTACTGTTCCCACAGGCACCAAAGTGCCGGGGGCAATATCCTGCGCTATAACGTAGGTCTCTTTGCCGTAGTTCTTGGCTCCGAGAATTTTGATATTAAGTCCGAGATTGATGAGAGTTCCGTTTGCCGCATAAGCTGTAATCTGCTCGCTTACAAGGTCGGGAACCTTGACCATCTTTTCCTCGTCTGCCGCCTCCTTGGTGGTGTAGAGGTAGATGGTAGCCGATCCACGCTCGAGCTGAGCGCCCGGCTCGGGAGATTGCGCCTTGACCACGTCACCGTCACCGATCACTACTACCTTGAATCCGCTATTTTGAGCGAACTCAGTAGCGCCTGTAATTCCGCTTCCTATAAGGAAGGGGGCTTCGATGGTCTGCTTTGCAAGCTCCTTGTCACTATACACGGGTTCAACTCCGTAGTAAGGCAACACCGCTTCCAGCAGATTTCCGACGTAAGGAGCGGCTATTGTACTTGCATACAACACGCCCTCGGTGGGTTCATCCACCAAAATAAGTGTGGATATCTTTGGGTTTTCCGCAGGAGCATATCCCACGGCGGAACAAACGTAAGGAATATATCCCTCGCGCTTGGTGTCCTTCTTTTCACTGGTTCCGGTCTTTGCCGCAACTCTGTATCCTGCAACGTAGGCGTTCTTCGCGCCGCCGTCGCCCGAAACACCGTCCTCAAGGATTGCCGACACGTGTCTGGAGGTCTCCTCGCTGATAACCTGACGGCGAATATTGGTCTCGTAGGAATAAATAACGTTACCCTCGTTGTCGGTTATCTCCTTAATAAAGTGAGGAGTTACCAGATTTCCACCATTTGCAACGGCATTGATAGCGCTAAGATGAGCTATGGGAGAAATTTTAAAGTTCTGACCAAAGGACGCAACCGCCAGATTAAGCGCACTGAGTGAGGATTCGATAAAGTCCTCCTCGCTCCAGAAAGTAACGCCCCGGGTGGTAACGCTCTCGCCCGAAATGTCGATTCCGCTCTTTTCAAAATAACCAAAGGTTTCAAAATAATTGAGATAGGTTTGAGCACCGATCTTCGCGCCGATTGTCATAAGAGCGGGATTGCAGGATTGCTGAAGTCCCTCTGCAAAGGAGAGATTTCCGTGACCTGCGTGATAGTGACAGTGGATTCTCTGCCCCAGCACCGTCATAGATCCGGTACAGTTTACGAAATAATTGTCGCTGTCGTCAACCAGATTCTCCTCGTACGCCATAGCCGCGGTGATGACCTTAAATGTCGAACCGGGCATATACATTTCATTTATCGCTTTATTGAGCCAAGAGCCCATGAGAAGCTGCATCTTTAACGTCTCTTCGAAGGTGTCGTAGTCGGGAAAGGTTTCCTTTACCTGACTTTGCTTTTGGTCGGTAGCCTTACAGTAAAGGTCCAGTGCGTATTGCATATATTCCTCGCTACCCTCACTGAGTCCGCAGGACTTGAGCTTTGCACAAGCCTCCTGCCAGATCGCTTCGCACTGATAGTTAAGTGTTCGGGGATTGTTAAGGTCGTAGTTAGGATAAACCGCCATAGCGAGAATAGCACCGGTCTCACAATCCATCACGATTCCGCAGGCACGGTTCTTTCCACCCGACTCGTGATAGGTGGTTTTTAACTGCTCTTCAAGCTCGGCTTGAATATAAACGTCGATAGTAGTTGTAATATTGTACCCATCAATAGCGGGAATGTAGCTTTCGTAATCGTAGACCAGCTCGTTTCCAAAGGAGTCCTTCGCGCCGATATACTTTCCGTCAGTACCCGAAAGTACATTGTCGTACTGGTATTCAAGACCGTAAAGCCCCTCACCGTCGCCTCCGGTAAATCCAAGGACGTGGCAGGCAAGCTCTTTATAAGGATAATATCTCATACTGGTAGCCTCAAGGTGCAAAAGCGCAAGATCGTCGATATTCATCGCGATCATAAATTCTCGCACCGCGTCAGCCTCTACCTCGCTGATGTTTCGCGCTAAGGTTCGGTCTCGCTTGTTGGCATAATTCTCCGCCTCGGAGATAACCTTATCGTAGCTTACTCCAAGAGTTTCAATAGCCGCTACACCTCTTGCTATCATGTCGGCGTAATTGATTCCGTCCTCGGCGCTCTGTCGGCTGATTGCCGCAGGGTCAATAAAGAGTCGGTAGGTGGTTACGTTAGTAGCAAGAACGATTCCGTTTGTATCGTATATATTTCCACGGTCGGCTTTGACCGAGGTCTCTTGGGTTATCTGATCTATTACCTTTTGCTGAAATTCGTCAAATTGAAAGGTCTGATATATAAAAATTCTTAACGAAAGGATAAGAAAGAGCACACTCATTACAATACATAGCCACGCCGCTCTGCTTCTCACCTTTCTTTTAGGCATTCCGCCCTCCATGTTTTTTCTCCCTTCAAGCCCAGATGCGTTCCATCGAAACGCTCACACAAATATATGTCTTGTCCTCATGTGTTATTCTGCAAACGCGCAAAAATCATTTTAGGGGGCGAAATGCATTCGCCCATTGTACCGTCGTACGTAGCGGGAGAGAGCAATTCGTCCCCAAAAACCAACGTTGTTAAAGGTTATAAAGGTCAGTCGGCAATAAAACCAATCGCCTTCAATATTGTTTTCCAAAATGATTCCTCGCCATTCATCTTATCGAACAGCTCGATCTCCTCATCCTCGGTCACGTCAAGGAATTTTGACGTTGCAAATCCGCTGGCGATCATATTGTATTCCTCAATAGCAATCTTACGGATGTCAAGCATGTTGTTTTTTTCTACCAGCTTGCCTTCAAGATCGTTTTTGGATTCCTCCAAAAGGTCGATCTGATATTCAAGTCGGCTTACGTCACTCGAGGCGCGGCTTACCATAACCGAGCTGCACACGACCAGCAGAAGAGACAAAGTCAAAACTGCCATCGTAGAAATTACACCCTTGGGAATTCTCTTTTTTCTTCCCGCAGGCAATTCCTCTGAAAAGTGTCTGTGGAATTCGTCAACGACGTATTCCTTGCCGAAAGCACGAGCAGCCTTTTCAGTGCGCTTTTTTATGGCAAGCCACAAGGCTTTTTTTGGCGGTTTACCCGATTCCTGCACATTTTTACCCGCCGCCGCTTCTTCATACTCCATTTCCGCGCGAGAGTAGAAGTGCGGCATCTTGTAGCCTCGAAGATCCTTATAATAAGCGGCAAAATCATCTGAGCTCATGTAAGCCTTGCCGTCTATTTTCATTGTTCTGTATTTTTCGTCCTTTGCGGAAACGCTTTCAAGCTCAATGCCAAGAAATTTGGCATCTCTCTTTATTTGAGCAGTTCTTTCCGCTGAAAGTCCGGTCTTTATGCCGCGATTTTTGAACTTATCGCACAGCATATCTATATACAACGCTCCAATATCGATACCGCCGTAGCAACCTGTCATAGGCTCAGCCATTGCGGTAGCAACTCTGGCTCCCGTCTTTTTCATCGACTTCCTCCGTTTATTTGGCATTACGACATAAAACGTCGAGCCATTATTTTAGATTTTCTCCGCTACACGGAGTTTTGCGCTTCTGGAGCGCGGATTTTCCTCAAGCTCACGCTCACTTGGGAGGATGGGCTTTCTGGTCAGCACCTCAACTCGGGGTTTGCGACCGCAAACACATACAGGAAGGCTTCTGGGGCAATTACAACCGCTTGCCAAATCGGCGTATGTCTGCTTTACTATTCTGTCCTCAAGTGAGTGGAACGTGATTATCGCCACCCTGCCCTCGGTATTCAGCATATCCACCGCATTGCGAATGGTAGGCTCGATAGCATCAAGCTCGCCGTTGACCTCAATACGAATAGCCTGGAAGGTTCTCTTTGCAGGATGATGACCACCCTCGCGAGCCGCTGCAGGAATCGCACTCTTTATTATGTCAACCAACTGACCTGTGGTTTTGATGTCCTCTTTTTCACGGTATTTCACAATTGCCGCCGCAATCTTGGGGGCGAATCTATCTTCACCGTAGTTGTAAATTATCTTTTTAAGCTGATCTGCGCTGTAGGTGTTTACCACCGTGTAAGCATCAAGATCGTTTCGTCTATCCATTCTCATGTCGAGAGGCGCATCGGTGTTGTGGGTAAAGCCGCGCTCGGGAGTGTCCAACTGATAAGAAGAAACTCCAAGGTCAAGCAATACACCGTCGATCTTCTCGATGCCCAGCATTTGGAGGCTCTCTTTTATAGACGAAAAATTATTCCTTACAAAGGTTACTCGATCCGAATAATCCTTAAGTCGCTCGGTAGCCGCCGCAATAGCCGCGTCGTCACGGTCGATAGCGATAAGTCTGCCGCCTGCGGTAAGTCTTTTTACTATCTCAAGAGAGTGACCGCCACCACCTGCGGTGCCGTCAACGTATATACCGTCGGGTTTGATGTTCAGACCATCGATGCACTCGTCAAGAAGCACCGAGCGGTGAGAAAAGTTTATTTTGTTTTCCATCAAAGCCCCAACCTTTCCAGCTCAGAGCGGATCTCATCCGCATCCTCACCTTCGATCTCTGACTTGTAATTTGCCAGCGACCAAATTTCACAATAAGAACTGCATCCAACCACCACTGCCTCTTTTTCAATCTCAGCATAGGCGAGAAGCGAGGAGGAAAGCACTATTCTTCCCTGTGCATCGGGCGACACCTGTGCCGCGTTTCTGTGAAGGTATCTCAAGGCCTTTTCAGCCACTTTTCTTTCTTGCGCTCTGATAGGAGCAAGATATTTCTCCCATTCATCAAGCGAATACATCTTCAAAATAGGGCAACGGATATCTCTTACGACCATAAAGGTCTCGCCAAGCTCCTCTCTGAATTTTGCGGGAACAAATATTCTGTTTTTAGAATCAACGTTGTGTTCAAATTCACCTGTAAACATCGAAATACCTCCTTTCAGGGATTCTTTATGGGTTTCATTATGCAACCGAAGCTAAATTGCACCACTTCAATGCACAATCGCTCCACTTTGCACCACCACGATGTTAATATTATAATATATAAATACCAATTAATCAAGATGATTTTCAAAATTAAAAGGATAATCGTTCAGTTTTTTTAATATTTTATCCTCTTTTGTCATGTTTTACGCCTCGCAAACACGAAAATCTCGGGCGTTTGAGGGCTTTTTACAATTCTTTTCAAGTTCTTACAATTATTTCCAATTAATAAAAACAAACAAAAAGGAGAGCGGTGTGCCCGCTCTCCTTTCGATATAGTCTCTTGGCAAACACACGACGAATCAATCGATATCGTGCTTCCTCACACGTAGCACCAAAGACTTAAAAGCCTTGTAGTTAAAGGGTATCAAAGGATAGAGATAACTTCTCTTGCCATTGACGGTCTCATTGGTTGCAATCAGGACAACTACTAAAACCGAACCGCCCACAAAGCCCCAAAGACCAAAAAGTGCGGTCAAAATAAGCAGTAAAATCCGCATAAATTTGAAGGCATATCCCAACTCATAGCTGCGTTGAGTAAAATTGGCAATAGCTACGAAAGCCATATACAAAATCACCTCAGGAATCAGCCAACCAATGCTCACCGCAAAATCTCCCAGGATAAGTCCACCAACCACCGACAAGGAGTTTGACAGCATATTGGGGGTGTTCAACGACGCCATTCGCAAGCCATCGATTATAAACTCAGCAATCAATATCTGTGCAATTATTGGCAATCTTCCCGTCTCTCTCGGAACAATAAACTCAAGCCAGGACGGAATAAAGCTCTGGTTTGTTATCAGCAAATACCAAAGAGGAACAAGATAGAGCGCCAAAAGAAAAACTGCATGCCGCACAAGTCGGATATAACTACCGGTCAGAGGTGGGAAATAAAAATCGTTTGTTTCCTGCATGAAATCAAAAATCGACGTAGGCAAAACCATAGCGTCAGGCGAGTTGTCGCAAAGCACTACCACACTTCCCTCCAGTAGCTGTGCCGCCGCGGAGTCGGGTCGCTCGGTGTATCTTATTTTTGGGAAGGGATCGTACCATTTTCTTTTGATCAGGCACTCGGCAAGGGACGCGTGCCCAAGTGTTAGCGAGTCTGCCTTGATATTCCCAATCCTCTTTTCAAGCTCGCGGACATATCCCATATCGGCTCTATCCTTCATATAACATATAACAACATCGGTTTGCGACGAGCCGCCCACAGACAAATGTTGCATCGTAAGCTCGGGATTGCGAACACGGCGGTGAATCAGTGCAGTGTTAAATATAAGTGTTTCAACAAAGCCGTCTCGTGCTCCGCGCATCACCTTGTCCCCCTCCGGCTCACCGGTGTCGCGCGCAGGATAAGTCCGAGCATCTATCAGTATGGAATACTCACCAAAGCGCGAGCCAAGCATCAAAGCGGAACCGGACAACACAGAGCGGATCATCCCATCAAGATTTTCGGATATCTCGGTCTCAACGTAAGGAACGTGCGCCCGCATAAATTCCTCTGCTATCAGCATCGGATGTTTTTCACACTCGCACCTATTCATCACTCCATCCGCACTGCCGCCAAGCCCCTTCAGCGATAGCAGATAAATCATAAGTTTGGACATAATGCCGTCCTTCACAAAACCATCAATATAATATAAGGTCAGCTCATCCTCACCTACTTTTAAGGCTTTTTTTATAATATCAAAATTCTCATCAACGTGCAATATCTCATCGACTATTCGCACGTTTTTGTAGTAATCCTCCGTAAGTCTTTTGATTTCTTTCATACAATTACCTCAACAACACAACGTAATATCTTTCACATATTATCTCCGAAATCGGTCAGAAAATACGCAAAAAGCAACCGTCGCACCAGCGATTACAACAAAATCGCAACAAAAATCGACTTTATTCAACATTTTGTTTGATTATCGATAATTTGTTGATGTTTTCGTAAATTTAACAATAAAATAACCGCTTTTAGACGCCAAAAGACATTAAAAAAGCGGTTTTTCGTTATTTATATTGCGGTTTTAAGTAAATTCAGAACCTATTAGTTATATTTTTTATCACCTTGAAGTTCCATAAGCTCGCTGAGGAAGTGCTGAACGTCGGTAAATTCACGGTAAACAGACGCAAATCGCACGTATGCAACCTGGTCTCTCTCCTTCAGCTTTTCCATAACCATCTCGCCTATTTGAGATGTTGTCACCTCTTTGGTGAGCGAGTTTTGAAGTTCATTTTCGATTTCAGTAACGATTTCATCTGCATTTACGGGCCTCTTTTGAGTCGCCTTCAATACGCCTGCAAGTAACTTAGTGCGGTCGAAAAGCTCTGTCTCCCCGTTCTTCTTTATAACAAATATCTGCACAGATTCAAGCACCTCAAAAGTGGTAAATCTCTTCTGGCACTCAAGGCATTCTCTTCTTCTTCTGATACTGTTTCCTTCACTTACCGGTCTGGAATCCAGAACCTTACTTTCATTGTAACCGCAATAAGGGCATCTCATTAGTTTAAATCTCCTTTGGATCTGCGAAATTTTCTTAGTATAATTATAACACACAGGTGCCCATTTGTAAAGCGCAAATTGAAACATTTTTCAGTAAAATGACCGTTATTTCAATTTGAGAGAGAAGAAGTGCGCTCATGTAGACACGTTATATTACACGGGTCTAATTATTCATTTAATGTCACTTATCATAATTATTCTCAATAAGCCATACATAGCAAATACGCCTTCGTCATACTACATGAAATTATCTTGCCTTATATATTAAAATATATTGACAAATCCGACAAAGGGGTGTATAATGTATTTGTGAAAATTTGTTTTTTCGGAGGAAAAACCATGAATGACATTGTAAAACAGTTATCAAAGATCGGTATCGTTCCCGTAATAAAAATAGACAACGCTGCCGACGCAAAGCCACTCGCAAAGGCTCTTATCGACGGTGGACTCCCCTGCGCTGAAGTCACCTTCCGAACCGCGTGCGCAAAGGAAGCTATCGCAATTATCGCAAAAGAATACCCCGAAATGATCGTTGGTGCAGGCACTGTGCTCACCAAGGCACAGGTTGACGACGCTATCGAGGCAGGTGCAAAATTTATCGTATCTCCCGGCTTTAATCCCGAGATCGTTAAGTACTGCCAGAGCAAGGGTTGCCCCATCGTTCCCGGTATTAATAACCCCTCCGGTATAGAGGCGGCTCTTGAGCTCGGTCTTGAAACTGTTAAGTTCTTCCCCGCTGAGCAGTCCGGCGGTCTTGCTATGATCAAGGCGATGTCCGCTCCCTACGGCGGCGTTACCTTTATGCCGACAGGCGGCGTTTCCCCTTCTAACGTAAACGATTATCTTGCTTTCAACAAGATCGTTTGCTGTGGCGGCTCTTGGATGGTCAAGCCTGAAATGATCGCCGCAGGCGACTTTGAAGGCATTACCAAGCTTGTTCGCGAGGCAGTTGACACTATGCTCGGCTTCAAGTTCAAGCACATTGGCATCAATCCCTCAGGCGACACCTCCGAGAATTCGGCTAACACCCTTCAGAACACCTTCTCCTTCCAGAGCAAGGTAGGCGGCAAGTCCATCTTCTCCTCCACTGAGTTTGAGTTTATGAACGAAAAGGGACCCGGTACTCACGGTCACATCGGCATTCAAACCAACAACGTTGACCGCGCAGTTTACCACCTTGAGCTCCGCGGTGTTAAGTTCGACTACTCCACCGCAACCTATGACGAAAAGGGCAACATGAAGTTCATCTATCTCGCAGACGAGATCAACGGCTTCGCTTATCATCTTGTAAAATAATCATTTGAAAGGAATATTATTATGGCAAAGGTAATTACATTCGGCGAGCTTATGCTCCGCCTTCAACCCTACAACTACGAGAGATTCGTTCAGTGCGACCACGTTGAGTTCACATTCGGCGGCGGTGAGGCTAACGTAGCAGTTTCTCTCGCAAACTACAACATGGACGTGGCTTACGTTACCAAGCTCCCCACTCATGCTATCGGCCAGGCGGCAGTTAATTCCCTCCGTCGTTACGGCGTTGACACCACTAAGATCGTCCGCGGTGGTGAGAGAGTTGGTATCTACTTCAACGAAAAGGGCGCGTCGCAAAGAGGCTCGGTATGCATCTACGACAGAGCAAACTCCGCTATTGCAAAGGCAAGCCGCGAGGACTTTGACTGGGATGAAATTTTTGAGGGTGCTGAGTGGTTCCACTTCACCGGTATTACTCCCGCTCTCGGCGCAAACGTTGTTGAGATCTGCAAGGACGCTTGCAAGGCAGCAAAGGCAAAGGGGCTTAAGATCTCCTGCGACCTTAACTACCGCGGTAAACTTTGGACAAGAGCAGAGGCACGCGAGGCTATGACCGAGCTTTGCCAGTACGTTGACGTTTGCATCTCCAACGAGGAGGATGCAAAGGACGTATTCGGTATCGAGGCAGAGGCTACCGACATTTACGGAGGTAAGCTTAACCACGAGGGCTACAAGTCTGTTGCAAAGCAGCTTGCTGACAAGTTTGGATTCGAGTACGTTGCGATCACTCTCCGTGAGAGCCGCAGCGCATTTGATAACGGCTGGTCCGCAATGCTCTACAACGTAGCTGAAGACGAATACTGCTTCTCCAAGAAGTACGACCTCCACATCATCGACCGCCTAGGCGGCGGTGACTCCTTCGCCGGCGGTCTTATCTACTCGCTTATGAATGGCAAAACCACACAGGGCGCAGTTGAGTTCGCAGTTGCGGCATCCGCGCTCAAGCACTCCATCGAGGGCGACTATAACATGGTTACCGTTGCAGAGGTGGAAAAGCTGGCGGGCGGCGACGGCTCGGGTAGAATCCAGAGATAATTTCATCTAAACAAATAAATATCCCCCCGTTTCACGGGGGGATATTTATTTTATCAACAATTAGTCATGATCTCAATAATCTTCCTGTCTGTCTCCTTCATGCCCTCGCTGCCAAGCGCCGATATGTTGCGTATCGTGTTCTCAACACCCTTGCTGACAAGACCGTCGCCGCCGTAGAACTGACAACCGTTTTCGTGCATATCATATCCCATAATTCCTGCGTCAACCGCCATAGCGATCTTCGCCGCGCAGGACGCCTTGGCTCCGTCGCAAACGATACCCGACGAAATAGCAAGCGCATTAACAATAGTATGATTAACGGTTCTGAGGTCTCCGGTCAGCAGATATGCGATTCCCGCACCCGCGCCGGCTCCCGCACTGACCGCTCCGCAATATGCGGAAAGGCGTCCGATACCGCTTTTAAGGTGCAGAGTAACCAAATTTGAAAGAGTCAGTGCACGAAGCAGCTCCTCGTAGCTCTTGCCATAATGCTCGGCATAGGCAATTACAGGCAGGCTGGCAGTCATGCCCTGATTTCCACTTCCCGAATTTATAATTACAGGCATATCACATCCGCTCATTCGCGCGTCCGATCCTGCCGCCGCCCAAGCCTTGGCTCGGGTACGAATTCCATCGTCACGCTTCATGAGAAGCTGACCTATTCTCGCGCCGTAATCATTTTTGAGTCCCTCTTGGGAAATTGCTCTGTTGTACGAGATCTGTCGCTCCAAAATAGGGACAACATCACCAATTTCAACGGTATTCGCAAAATCAAATATGTCTGCAACGGTAAGTAAGGAGTGGTCGGGACCGCTCTCCTCTTCGACCTCACTTTTTTCAAAATAAGTGCACTTTCCGTTTTCGATTATCTCGGTTATATTGGTGTGCTGATCCTCGATATGTACCGATACCGATCTTTCGCCCTTTGTAACGGTTATGATAAGATCAAGCATGTGCTCGCTTTCAAGAGGCGTGACATTGATACAAAGCCCCTTCATTTCTTCGGGAAGCTTGCTTTCCTGCTGACTTGTAACCGATGAAATGACCTCAAGCTCCGTGCCCGCATCTCCGTAGAGCACTCCAACAGCCGCAGCCGCTTCAAGACCTCTCATTCCACCCGTGTGGGGAACGATAACGCTCTTTACGTTCTTTATTATGTTTCCACTGGCTTGGATATGCACGGTCTCGGGTTTATCCCCAAGGATGTCTCTTGCCTTTGCGGCACAAAACGCCACCGCGATAGGCTCTGTGCATCCCATTGCGGGAACAAGCTCGTGGCGCAATATTTCAAGGTATGATTGGTATAAAACACACGTTTTTTTCATAACAGGTCCTTTGTTTTACATATTAACATAATTATACTAAATTTATCATATTTTGTCAAGATGAATACGCACTATGTAAAACTGTTATTTTCCCAACCAAACGCCTTGAAAATCGCTCTGATTATAGGTGTTCGGAATAAAGCATAAATTATCAGTAATTTTTCACATAAAGGTTGCGATAACATTTCTCACAAAGTTGTCCGGCACCTTCAACATAATAGTTTCTTTGGATGATAGGCACTTGGCTCGTATACTTTGTTTCGGCATCGCACATCACACATCTTTCAACAGTAAGGTCAATATTATTCTGTTCAGTCACAACAAGCTCTTTATCTATCTTCATCAATTATTCCTCGCAAAATGTATTTTTTTCGATTAAACCGATCTTTTACTCTATAATTATACTCCATATATCGACAATTGTCAATACTTTGAGCATAATTTATAATTAAAGTGGAATAAAAAAAGGAGCATAAATATGATTACGTACGCACCGCTTTACGAAACGATGAAGAAAAAAGGCATTACGACCTACAAGCTTATAAACAACTTTGGAATAAGCCGCAGTCTTATTGACAGATTAAAGCACAACAAGCCAATAACCACGGTTACTATCGACGATCTTTGCAAAATTCTCGACTGCGAGGTTGAAGACATTTTAGAATACAAAAAACTTTAAAAAAGCGGCATTTGTGCCGCTTTTTTAATTTACACAACTTCAAATTTTGATTTATCGGCCGTACTTTCTTTGTAAAGAAAGTAGGCAAAGAAACTTCAATTATCGTGTGACGTTGAATTAAATTCGACATTTATCTCTCGATGATGGAGTTTCAAATTTTGATTTGTCGGGATGTTGTAAAACTAAATAGGGCATCCTCATCCACCGCGTTGCGGTCCCCCTTCCCCTGCCTTGGGGAAGGCTTTGGTTTAACTGCGGCGCATCCTCAACTATAGCCATAAAACCTTTTCACGGCTACAAATTTATGTTAAGTTCCGCTTTGCGTAAGCCTTCCCCAAGGCAGGGGAAGGGGGACCACGGAGTGGTGGATGAGGATGCACCGTTTCAATGGACTACATCCCGATAAACATCAATTTATCAACTTAGACAAAAAAGCCCGTCAAACTTTCGTTTGACGGGCTTAAAAATTATTTAACAGTGGTAGTATCCTTCTGGATAACGTCGTGTGCGCCGCCCTCGATGATACTTGTTGCGGAAACCAAGGTGAGGGTTGCCTTCTCCTGAAGCTCTGGAATAGTCAATGCGCCACAGTTGCACATGGTGGACTTAACCTTTGCAAGAGTAATAGCAACGTTGTCCTTGAGCTTACCTGCGTAAGGAACGTAGGAGTCAACGCCCTCTACGAATGAGAGCTTCTTGTCGCCGCCGAGGTCGTATCTCTGCCAGTTACGAGCACGTGCAGAGCCTTCGCCCCAGTACTCCTTGTAGTAAGTGCCGCCAATCATAACTTTGTTGGAGGGAGATTCGTCGAAACGAGCGAAATATCTACCAAGCATTACGAAGTCTGCACCCATAGCAAGGGAGAGAGTGATGTGGTGGTCATAAACGATACCGCCGTCGGAGCAAACAGGAACGTAGACGCCGGTCTCTTCAAAGTACTTATCTCTTTCAGCGCAAACCTCGATAAGGGAGGTAGCCTGACCGCGACCGATACCCTTGGTCTCGCGTGTAATGCAGATAGAACCGCCGCCTATACCCACCTTAATAAAATCAGCACCGCAATCGGCAAGGAAGCGGAAGCCTGCCGCGTCAACTACGTTACCTGCACCGATCTTAACAGTGTCGCCGTAATTGTCACGAACCCACTTAATGGTTCTTGCCTGCCACTCGGAGAATCCCTCGGAAGAGTCGATACATATAACGTCAACGCCTGCTTCAATAAGAGCCGGAATTCTTTCAGCATAGTCGCGAGTGTTGATACCTGCGCCAACTACGTATCTCTTCTGATCGTCGAGAAGCTCGTTGGGGTTCTTCTTGTGCTTGTCGTAGTCCTTGCGGAATACGAAGGAGCAAAGCTTCTGATCCTTATCGATAATGGGAAGGCTGTTAAGCTTGTTGTCCCAAATAATATCGTTAGCTTCCTTAAGGGTAGTTCCCTCGGGAGCGGTAATAAGCTTTGCAAAGGGAGTCATGAATTCAGCAACCTTCATGGAGGGATCCATGCGGCTTACTCTGTAATCTCGTCCGGTTACGATACCAACCAGCTTACCGTCAGCAGTTCCGTCCTCGGTAATAGCCACGGTAGAGTGACCGGTTCTTTCCTTAAGCGCAACAACATCTGCAAGAGTAGCCTCGGGAGAGAGGTTGGAATCACTCTTAACGAATCCTGCCTTGTGCTCCTTAACTCTCTTTACCATAGCTGCCTGATCCTCGATGGACTGGGAGCCATAGATAAAGGATACGCCGCCCTCGGTT
This sequence comes from Eubacteriales bacterium, assembly GCA_045653805.1. Lineage (GTDB taxonomy): Bacteria > Bacillota > Clostridia > Oscillospirales > CAG-272 > SVTX01. The sequence goes on along the minus strand of JAZOMF010000058.1, from coordinate 958 downwards.
GCAAGCGCGATCGCAAGCTTGTCACCGGAAACCGCCTGCATGATTGCAGAGATCATGGGAATATTCATTTCGATGGCAGGCTTCTCACCCTTCTTGAACTTAACGAGAGGGGTCTTAAGGCTTACGTTTGCAGGAATGCATTCGCTGGAGGAATATCCGGGAATAAGAAGATATTCGTTGAAGGTATGTGAAGGCTCATTAATAAACTTTGCCATTTTCTTTTTTCTCCGTTTCTTTCTATGAATTTAAATTACATCAAAAATTATTCGTAAATGGGAAATCTTGCGCAAAGAGCCTCGACCTCTGCCTTGATCTGAGCCTTGTTAGCCTCGAAATCGGTAGCAACTATCTTCATCCACTTTGCGATAAGAAGCATCTCCTCCTTGCCAAAGCCACGGGAGGTAACCGCAGGAGTACCAACTCTGATACCGCTGGTTACGAAGGGAGTCTGAGGATCGTTGGGGATAGCGTTCTTGTTAACGGTGATATTTACCTCGTCGAGACGGTGCTCCATCTCCTTACCGGTAACTCCGAAGGGCTGGAGGTCAATGAGCATAAGGTGGTTGTCGGTATCACCCGAAACGATGCTGAAGCCCTCAGACTTGAGTGCCTCGCAAAGAACCTTTGCGTTCTCAACTATATTCTTCTGATATTCCTTGAATTCAGGAGTAAGAGCCTCGCCGAGGGCAACAGCCTTAGCGGCGATGATGTGCATGAGAGGGCCGCCCTGAGTTCCGGGGAACACAGCCTTGTCGATCTGCTTTGCGAGCTCCTCACGGCAAAGGATCATACCGCCACGGGGACCGCGAAGGGTCTTGTGAGTGGTGGTAGTAACAACGTCAGCGTAAGGAACAGGGCTGGGATGAAGTCCCGCAGCCACAAGACCTGCAATGTGCGCCATGTCAACCATGAAGTAAGCACCAACCTCTTTTGCAATGTTGGAGATCTTCTCAAAATC
>JAZOMF010000057.1:0-21207 GCA_045653805.1 Eubacteriales bacterium | reverse complement strand
CTTTAGGTTGACATACATTTGATGTAGATGCAATATAAGCTTCGACATCACAAAGTTTTATGCGCCAAGAACGATTAGCGACTTTATACGCTTGCAAACTTCCATCGTTAATGAGTCTTCGAATCGTTTTTTCTGAAAGCTGCAGATATTCGGCTACTTGAGCTATAGTCATTAATTCTGTATTCATAATTAGTTCTCCCTTTTGTTCTATTAGTTCTATTATATCATATCGTATATTAAAAGTCAATGCGTTGATGGGAATTAATTGGACAAAAATAGAATTTTTTAAACATACGGAGAGCATATCGATCGATTTGCAACTTTTCCGCAAACTCTTTAGCCACATCATTTACGGAAACATCAAAACGCGTTATAATGTTTTCAGGAAATACGCAAACGATGTGTTCAGCGCAAGGATTTTGCAAGATAAAAGCTAGGTTTTATAAGGATTTATTACACCACCATGTGTCAATGATGGGACTAACGCGTAGAGATGATGGGTCTCATTGGAGCTGGTAACAACCCCATGGTTGGTATGACCGTTGCAGTTGCAGTTGCTATCGAAGAGGCAAGCAAGTAATCCTTGATTTATAAGGGTTTTTGACCTATTTTCAAGACTCCTGAACTTCGGTTTGGGAGTCTTTTTTTCGTTCTGTTTTTCACTTTTGTCCACGTTTTGTCCACGGAGATTTGTCCACGCAACAAAAAAACGAATAGGAGAACAGTATGAAACAGAACATCATCATCCGCAAACGAAAGTCTGCAAAACACGGAGCAACCTACGAATACCGCTTTGAAACCGCCTCGATAGGGGGACAAAGAAAGTGGATAAGCAAAGGGGGATTCTTGGACGAGAACACCGCTCGGGTAGAGGGAATTAAGGCACTCAACGAATACAACACTTGCGGTCAGGTGGTAGAGCCTACTACAATGAGCTTTGCCGATTTCTTGGAGCATTGGCTTGTCCACGATTGTGCCGCCACTCTTAACGAGATAACCATTCTCAATTACCGAAAGAAAATCAAGAATCTAATCGTGCCGTACCTCGGTAAATACCGAATGAACTCCATAGACCGTGACAAATTGCAAAACCTCTTGATAACCTTGCACGATAATGGCTATTCCGATAATACCATTTCTGCCGTTAAGGGCATTGTAACAAAGTGCTTTAATTACGCCTATTATAGCGGTTATTTGACGAAAATGCCTGCTATCAACCTAAAAATACCGAAGAATGAGAACACCACCATTCCCACACGGCAATCACCCCACGTTTATTTGACAAAAGAGCAACTATCCGCTATCTTTGATAGATTCCCTCTCGGTCATCCGTCATATCTGCCCTTGATGATAGGTTTGCATTGTGGCTTGCGCTTGGGCGAGGCATTTGCGCTCACTTGGGATGATATAGACCTTGAAAACAAGAAAATATCCGTCAACAAGCAAATACAATGGCGGCAATTCAAGAGAACGGACGAGCAGAAGAAAAGCAATAACGGACGGAACACCGATGATTGCGGTTGTTGGTACTATTCATCCACCAAGTACAAGTCCGACAGAGTGCTTGAAATGGATGAGGAATTATATCACCTACTGTCTACCGAAAAGGTGAAGCAAGACAACGCCCGCGCCTATTTCGGTGATAGATTCGCTCGGTATTACGAAACTGAACGCAGAGAGATAACGCAAGAGCCAACGGCAAAAGAAATCCGTTTTGTCTGTATCCGTGAGGATGGCACATATATCACACCGCGCACAATGCAACACACATCACGCATTATACACCTCGACTTGAACATAAGAGATTTTGACTATCACAGCCTACGGCACACCCACGCCACAATTTTGCTTGAAAAGGGCGCACCACTCAAATACATTCAGCAGAGGCTTGGACACAAAAAGATAGACATTACGATTAACGTGTATCAGCACTTGACCGATGATTTACGGCAAATGGGAACGGACATCCTCAACGGCATTTTTACCTCGTAACCGCTCCCTCTCAAAGTATGCCGTTTTATCCCTAACTACTCGTCAATTTTTAGACTATCCCTCTCGGGGTAGTATAAACGGCTTATGGGTGCTTGAATAGTGCTTGTAAGCCGTACTATTTAGGGAAAACTACTTGATAAATCGCAGAATTTGTGATATAATATATACGCCACATAATTCAATCAACAAATTTTACAGGATAACTCTCTATTTTTTTAGAGGGTTTTGTAACTATACCCATTTTCACATGTCAATAATGGATTTGGCAAAAATGCGATTTCCGCTTGACATGTGATGGAGAGAATCCTGATTTGTTGAGAATTGTGTGGCAACTATGGAAACGCATTTTTCGGGTGCGTTCTCTATTGGAGCGCACCTTTTTTATTTTTGACAAAACAAGGAGGACGAACAAAATGCAAGAATGTATGAACAGTAAAGAAAAGGTGTTGTTAGATTTTTTGAAAGGACACTATAAAGCCACCTATGAAGTGATGTTTTTAGTGCCGAGAAAAATCTACGACGAAACAGAAATCAAAGACGAAACTATGCTTGATAATCTTTTGGCGGCGTTGTGCGTACGTGGATATATTGCACCTAACCGCTTAACCTCACAAAATCAAATGAGCAAAGCACAGATTACGCTTACCGAAAAAGCATTGAACTGTTTTAACAAAGAGGGGTAATGTGTTATGAAGAAGATAATTTCCTTATTACTTCTGTGCGTATGCTTGGTAAATGTTCTTTTGCTTTCTGCTTGTGATGAAACATCGAATGACAACAACTCGAATCCTGCTTGTACTCATGAATGGGAGTGGCATTCAGGCACAGTAACTTGTTCAAATAACGGCTATATTATTTACAAATGCAATTTCTGCGACGAAACAAAAAAGGAATATGAGTCGGCTTATGGATGTTACGACATGGACGAGGATGACTATTGCGATGAATGCTATTCCTATTTGGGCGAGAATAATTATGTGCCCGATGATTATGGATGCGTCCATTCGTACTCGGATGCAACTTGTACACAACCACCGAAGTGTGTTAAATGTGGTGAAACAAGCGGAGTTGCGTTGGGACATAATTACTCTTCTGCAACTTGCAAGAAACCTGCGACCTGCTCAAGATGCTCTGCTACAACGGGAACAACCGCTGAACACAGTTATTCGGAAGCCACCTGCACAACACCTCAAAAATGTATTGTATGCGGAAAAACAAACGGAACTGCATCATCTCATCAATACAATAATAATTGGGATTATGGACATTGTAGTAAATGTGGAGCGGAAAGAGCCAACTATTATTTAGAATACTCATATGGAAGTACCTTTACATATAAGGGGGCGTTTTCCACGTTTGAAATCACAATAGGCACATCTGCAAGTATTATAACCGCACATAAATACTTGATTCAAGAAGGATATTGCAGTAGTGGGTATGCGGTAAAAGTGCCTGTCACTATAAAAAATGTAGGAACGGAAACGGGATATTTAAGTGATGGTTTAGATTATTCGTTGTACTCTGGTGATGGAACGGAAGTTCCGTGGCAATTTACGATAACTTATGATGACTGTTATGATAACGATAGTTTAAGACCGAACGGCAGTATCACAAAATATTTTTATTTCAATTACACAGTTGATGGTGAATATGTGATTGAATTTGACGACAACGAAAATAATCAAATCACCTTGGTTTTGAAAGTCAAAAAATAAGGTTTAAGATGTTGAATGACCGCTCTGTTAAAGGGCGGTTGTTCTAATTGTAAACGAAATGTAAACGACTTGTTTGACCTATTTACAAATCTTGAAAAATGGTGTATAATCAAGCCCCACAAAAAAAGAAGGAGGACATCTATGGCAAAAGAAAGATTATCCGAGGTTATAAACTACAAAGAGCATATCGCACCATACAGAATTATCGAACTCGTGTCGGGACTTGGTTCGGGTAAGAATTATTGGGTGGAAAATATTTTGATGGAAACCGCTCGTGTTTTACTTATCACATCACGCAAAGCAAAGGTCGAAGAAACTATGAACAGAACAGGGGTGGATAAATGCCTTAATTTATGGGCGAGAGAACAAAATGCTATAGAGTATCTTTGGAACGATGATAAACGATACGGCAGTTGTATTTGTAATAATTGGCAGATAGAGTGCTATATGAAGCATAAGTATGTGTCAGGCGACCATAACACATATCTGTGGAATTTCTTTGATATTATCATCGTTGACGAGGCACACTCTTTGTCAACGGACGCGACATATTGTGATGCTCCGTTTTATCTGCATGAATTTATTAAATCTGCGTATCGTCAAGGCACATCAAAAATCGTTCTTATGACCGCCACCTACGAGCCTATAAAAGGACTTGTAAAACTGAAAAACTCAAAGGATTACGCTTTTTGGGATTTTACAAAGAAATGCGTTAATGTCAAACCCTCGAAGTTGGATTATATGACACGAGAAATGGCATTGTATTACATCACACGACAGTACAACCATAATCCGCAGAGCAAATGGCACGCTATCTACTTTGCAACTCGTACAAAAAACATTCGTGAAGAAATTGTGCCGTATCTTATAGAGCAAGGTATCCCCGAAGAAAAGATTGCCGTGTCATTTTCAAGCACAGAGGCAGAAGAAGGATTCAGCGATACCTTGTTGCAGAACAAAGCAAGAGTGGAAGACTATTTGAAAACTAACGAGGATATTCCCGACGATATAAAGGTGTTTGTTACGACCTCACGAAACAAAGAGGGTATCAATATAAACAATAGCGAATATGTTTGGGATATTATCATAGAAAGTCATTGGACAGACGAAATTCAGCAGATGTGGGGGCGTGTTCGCTCACCCATTAACTATGTTATGCTTGTATACGATGCCCCTCAGCACCAAGCCGTTTCCGTGGACAAGGATTTTGACTTTGGGTTTGATTCAAATGCCGTTAAGCTCGTGAACGAGATATTTGACAAATGGTGCGAAAAGCACGAGATACCGCAGAAAAACAGATACCAAAACAAAAAAGCAGCAGAAAAAATTGAAATGCTACACGAAAAGAGATTCCCTTATATGAGGTATAGCACACACGATGATAAGTTCCATCTATACAAGGGTAAAGTGCTCGGTTTGCGCAGTTTTGAAAAGAGCAAAAACTATTATGAGTATTACATAGAGGAGTGGAAAAAGGATGCTCGTGGAGAAAGATTTAGCAACGATAATTTAGACCCAATATTTCCGATAAAGTCTTTTATCGTCATTCCTCGTGATAATAGCGAACACTTTGAGGAATACGCACAAGAAAAGGGATATTTCAATAGACCTATTACAAGAGAAGAAAAGCAAGAACTGCTTGATTTTGTCAACAACGCATTAAGAATGAGGCAAAAGAAAGACAAGAGCAAACCTTATACGGACTTACCAAGAGCCATAAAAGAACTTGGTTTTAAGGTAACCGAGTGCAGTAAGCATAAAGGCTCTCCATTGTATGGCTTGTTTCGGTTAGAGCGAATAGAACCGCTTATTTCGGGGGGAGATTTGGACGATTCTATATAACTTCTATAAGTCCCCCCACCTTTATCATAATGGATATTACTTCTGTCGCTTTGCGCCATAAGTAACATCTTCAAAATCCACTTCGCCCTATGGTCGAAATGAATTTTGGATAAGGAATTTACGGTCAGTATCTAAAAGCACCACCTGCCGACCTATCTGTAATAAATCTTGCGTTCTGTGGTTTTATCGTGCCCCACGATTGAAGGCATAGGAAAAGCCTCGTGTTTTGTGATATAATGGAGCGAGGAAAATCGTACGCTTGACAGAGTGGACAAAGTATGGTATAATAAGTGTGGACAAATTCTCGTCCACATTTCGTCCACGCAAGTGAGAACGGAACAAATAAGCACACATAAATCGTGTGTTTAGGAGTGGAAAAAGCCATTATTTAGAGGTTATTTCTTGCGCCACAGATATAGGTAACAACCCCATGGTTGGTATGACCGTTGCTGTTGCAGTTGCTATCGAAGAAGCAAGCAAGTAATTTGCAAAGCGAATTACAACGAAATTTGCCCCAAGGGGCAAAGAAAAATATAATATTATACGCGCCGCGGAAGATTTTCCGAGGCGCGTCTTTTTAGCAGAAAGGCATGTTTCGTTTCAGCTATTCCATCTAAAATTCAAATTGCAATCTGTAGACAAAAAGGGAGCGTGAGGCTCCCTTTTGAAATATGTAACAGAATTTGTAAGCAGGAGGTTCTTTCCCACCTTTTACCTTTTCACACTGTTTGTAATTAGGACATTCGGTAAAACCGCATCGCATCTCCATACAATAGTCATCTTTTATGTAATTGAGCGGAGTAGTTTTGTAAATCTTGCAAGTATTATTGTCTTTGTTGTAGTATGGGCACATAGTTTTTTCTCCTTTTATTTTTTAAAATATTTTTAAAAAATTTACCATAATTTATTTCCTATGGGTAATAAGTTTCCCAATTTTCTCCGCCCAAATAACGAAGTCTACAAATATTTCTATAACCATCCTTTTTTAAATACCATTCGTCATGATATTGTGTGGATCTTTCAATAGAATAAGAAGAATAATCATAATTAGTAAAACGATATTCAGTACAAGGCGTTCCCCAACCAAATTGGGTAACATTAGCATTGTATTCTAAAACTATCGTGCCATATCTATTATATATTTGGCCATTAAAAAGTTTAAACCCTTCATTTGCTAGTTTTTCAAAATCAATCATTCCAACCTCACCTCTTAGTTTTTATGAATTAGGATAAGAACTTTTCTAATTGTTTAATATCATCAATGACATCATCATTCCCGTTTGATAATGCCATTTTCATAAATCTATAGGCTTCTTTCAAGTCTTGATTTACTACATTCCCTGATGTGTAGAAGTACGCAAGAATTTGCGGCGCATATTTTTTCTCCCCCAATTCTAACGCTTTTTGAGCAAGGCCGAAAGCCGTATCTAGCTTTATTTCATTACCTGCTTTGCCACTAAAATAGTATCTAGCCAACCATGACATGGACAGTGGGTGATTTTGCAATGCTGCTTTTGCATAGAAAACGAAAGCATCCATATGATTTTTGGATAATCTATGCATAGTAGCCCAACAGTATTGCGCCTCAATATTACCCTTTTCCGCTAAATCTTGTATCCATATACAAATTTTTCTTGCTTCATCAGCGTTTTGTATACCATTTTCAACTAACGATTCAGCTAATGCTATCTTTGCAGAAACATCACCCCTCTCCGCAAGCATAATAAGCTGATTGTGGTTTTTTACATTTTTCATGTTTCTTTTTCCTCCTTAAAATGGAATATATTTTGGTAAAATGCGTATTTTAAATGTATGCAATAAAAAAACGCAGACTTCAAAAGTTAACTCTTTTGAGTTATATTGTGATTATATCACAGTTTTTGCGCATTGTCAACCCTAAAGAGGTAATTTTTTGTCTTTATATGGAGTAAAATATAGTTAACCCATTTGAGTTAGGAGAGCAAAATGAGAGTTAACGAAGCTGTGAAACTGCGTATTTTGGAATTGTGTCGAGAACATCACATTACGTTAAATAAGTTATCTACTATCTGCGGTATTACACAATCCACTTTAAACAACATTATAAGCGGTCGTAACGCTACCACTACGGTTTCCACCATTCAGAAGATCTGCGACGGGCTTGAAATTACGATTCTTGACTTTTTCTCTTCTCCTCTTTTCGATAATTTAGAACAGGAAATCAAATAACAAATTTCTCGTAATTCCATCCCCGTTGCTATCGAAGAAGCGAGCAAGTAATTTACTCCTTTTCAAAAGAAAGAACGAATGAATAACAATCCGCCTCCCTGCCACAAGGCAGTGGGGCGGTTTTTTGATTCTATTCTACCTACTCTATCTACACTACACTATTTTACGGTATTTTATTCTATTTTATTTTATTCTATTCTATTCTATTCTATTCTTTAGCTGTCAGGGTCCCTATCAGCCACCCTATCAGGGTCCCTGTTAGCCCTCTCGTCAAGTATCTTGTCAATTATCGGGTTGATTCCATAGGCTTTATAACGCACGGCATTTCCCTTTTTGCCCCATTTTGCGCCCTCCAATCTGCGCTCGATATAGGGGAAGATTATAGCCGCCACCATGCCTGATTTTCCTTTAAACTCGGGCGGTTTCTCGCCTAATATCTGGTAGCGGTAGACGGCATTCATCAGCGCTTTATAATCGGTTGGATTTAGCTTGCTCATCGCCTCAAACCACTCCGCAAATATCAAAACACCCTTATCTGTTTGACTCATTTTCACTCCTCCTTTCTTTCATTTTTTTAACGACTTTGTTCATAAAATCATACGGTTTTTATTTAAAAATCATTTGTTTTCTTTTAAATTTTAGCACATTTGTTCTATTTTGTCAACCCCTGTTGAACCAAAATAAATTGATACTGATAGTTATCGTAAAAAAACAAATCACTTAGGGCTTATAAATTTATGCAATCATCAAAAAGCATTGCAAAACCGAGAAAAATATGTTATACTAATATATCTAATGAAAATCGGAGATCAACCATGCTTGATAAGATATATCTTGAAATAACTAACATCTGCAATCTAAATTGCAGCTTTTGTCACAAGACCAAGCGGCAAAAAAGGCTAATGACCGAAGCAGAATTTGAAGAATTGACCGACAAGCTGCGCCACAAGGCGAAATATCTCTATTTTCACCTTATGGGCGAGCCGACTCTCCACCCTCTCTTGCCCCATTTTATCGCAAGAGCAAAGCAAAAGGGATTTTTACCCATTATTACCACCAACGGCTCTCTCCTATCTAAAAATGGCGATGCCCTGCTTGAAAGCATTCCCTATAAGGTCAGCATCTCTCTCCACGCCCCCGAGGCAAACGAAGGCTTTGACGACGAGAGTTATCTTTCATCTTGCATCGAATTTGCAAAAAAAGCGGCAGAAAAAGAGTGCATCGTAGCACTGCGCCTTTGGAATCTTGGCTCGGGTGCCGACAACTCCGAAATTCTCGCGCGATTGCACAGTGAGTTCTCCGGCGAGTGGGCACCTGTTCGAAGAGGAAACGGCGAGCGAATGTCACACAAGATTTTCCTTGAATGGGGCGACAGATTCAAGTGGCCCGACGAAGCCGATGGAGAGGACAAACGCGATGCGGGTGTTTTCTGCTATGCCCTCCGCGATCAGGCAGGCGTACTGGTTGACGGCACCGTAGTTCCCTGCTGTCTTGATGCCGACGGTTGTATCCCACTTGGAAACCTCTTTGAGAAAGAGCTTGACGATATCCTCGCGTCAGAGCGCGCTCGCACTATTTATGACGGCTTTTCCCGCAGAATAGCAGTGGAGGAGCTTTGCAAGACTTGCGGATTTGTCAAAAGATTCGACAAATAATATTGTAAATTTTAAACATTAGGAAAGTAAAAAATGAAAAAGATAAATTCAATCTGTCTGGCATTAGTAAGCCTTATTTCCATCCTCTCGCTTACCTCCTGCTCCCAAGCTGACATCGACCTGACCCGAAAGAGCAACGTCTACGATGATTTTGCAAAATTCATCAACTCCCCCGACGATTATGCGGGAAAGACTGTTGCTCTCACCTCTACCTATATGTCGGTCTACAATTACAGCAAAAACAAAGTTACCAGACACACAATGGTTGCTAACGATACAACAGGCAAAAAACGCGCACTCTATGAGATTCGCACCGCCGACGGCAAGTATCCCATGACGGGCAGTGACGTTACTGTATACGGCACTATCCACCAAAACAGATATATTGAGGTGGAGCGATTCAGTGGCGAAAAATACATCATGGACTTTGAGATCGATGCTCTCGACCTCACCCCAGAGGAGCTTACAAGCTTTATTAACACTTACCGCACGGAATACAGTGCAAGCGAAAGCTACGGCAAGACCATTCGAATCTACGGGCACCTTTCTACCGTTGAGGATGGAATCACATTTCTTGTTGGTCTTGACGGAAACGGCAAATATCTCTGGGACATCGAGCTTTATGACCCCGAGGGCAAATTCACCTACCCCTCCGCCTCGGGAACCGAGGTCAACACCGTTGAAGTGATCGGAGAGCTTGGCACTTACACCTCCAAAAACGTTATTTACGCCTGCATTAAGGTTCAGCAGGTAGGCAAATCCGAAAGTGTTTTTAAGGAAGACATTGTTATAAACCAGTGAGAAATCAGCCTAAAAAGGCTTATTAACCCAACAAAAAGCATTCGGATCCAACGGATCTCGAATGCTTTTTGCCAATTTTTCTTTATTCTTCCAATATATTTTCAAAAGAAAATCAAAAAAAGATATTGACAAATGACCAAAACGATGCTAAACTAACTACATCAACAAAAAGGAGCCGAAAGTAATATGTTTTCTTCTGAAAAAGCATTTGCATATTTTTACTTTTATTATTTTTACGAGAAGTAAGGTAATAAAAGTGATTTGTGCTGTGTAAAATCAAGGACTTCCGAAGAAAATTATATTTTCGTATTTTAAAAGGACGCCCGCAGTAAAGGTCACTGCGTGGGGTCCTATTTTTTATTCCGTTTTAAAAATTCAAAGCAATAATTCAAAGGAGAAAAGCAAAATGATCGCAGTATTGAAAAGAGGAACAAGTGACAAGCAGATAGAAAACCTGACATCTTGGATAGAGTCCCAAGGGCTCGCCGTACACCTTTCAAAGGGTGAATTTCAGACCATTGTAGGTCTTATCGGAGACACCACGAGAATCGATGAGGATCTTCTCCGCTCTCTTGACATAATTGAGACTGTAAAGAGAATTTCCGAGCCATTTAAGAGTGCAAACAGAAAGTTTCATCCCGATGACAGTATTATAAAGGTTGGCAACACAAGTGTTGGCGGCGACGTCTTCGCCGTAATGGCAGGCCCTTGCTCGGTTGAGAGCGAGGAGCAGGTTATTGAGATCGCCAAAGCCGTCAAGGCGGCGGGAGCGACCATGCTCCGCGGCGGCGCGTTCAAGCCCCGAACCTCACCCTATGATTTCCAAGGGCTTAAAGCGGAGGGAATTGAATTTTTGCTTGAAGCAAAAAAGGAAACCGGACTTCCCATCGTTACCGAGATAATGAATGCCAATCATCTTCCCCTTTTTGAGAACGTTGATGTTATTCAGGTGGGCGCGCGCAATATGCAGAACTTCGAGCTTCTCAAGGAGTTGGGCAGAACAAACAAGCCCATACTGCTCAAGCGCGGTCTTTCGGCTACTATAAAAGAGTGGCTGATGTCCGCCGAATACATAATGGCAGGGGGCAACGAGAATATCATTCTCTGCGAGAGAGGTATCCGCTCCTTTGATTCACAGTACACACGAAACGTGCTTGACCTTGCGGCTATTCCCGTACTTAAGGAGCTGACTCACCTCCCCGTTATCGTTGACCCCAGCCACGCCACGGGATCTTCCAAGCTTGTCAAGCCCATGGCGATTGCCGCCGCCGCTTGCGGCGCGCACGGTCTTATGATAGAGGTGCACAATAACCCAAAGGCGGCGCTCTGCGACGGCGCACAATCCCTCACCCCCGAGCAGTTTGCCAACGTGATGGCGGCGGTTGATAATGTGACCGGTAAATTTTGATTTATCGGCCGTACTTTCTTTGTAAAGAAAGTAGGCAAAGAAACTTCAATTATCGTGTGACGTTGAATTAAATTCGACATTTATCTCTCGATGGTGGAGTTTCAAATTTTGATTTATCGGTTAGATTATGTGTCACTTTTCTGTCACCAGCGACAGAAAAGTAACCAAAAGAACGCCGCTCAAGGGAAGAGAGTCTTGGACGAGAAAAAGCGAACATGCCGCGTTTTCTCGCCCTGCAACATCCTCTCCCCTTAAGTATCCCCTCTCCTGTCGGCGTTGCCGACGAAATGGGATTGTTAATTCAAACAAGTGAAAACCCTCTGGCAATTTTAAACTGTAGCGGTGATCTCATTGAAGATTAAAGAATTGTCGCGTTAGCGACCTTTCCCAAAGGGAAAGCTTTGTTGAAATTTGAAGTGTAATATTGCTATAAGTTGCCCTCACCTTTCGGACAAAACGGGGTTGGGGGTCACGGGGGAGGGGATGTTTTAAAAATCCGCCTTTGGTATTTACTGCAACTATCGATTTGGTGCGGATTTTTACAACTCACCCCTATCCCCCCCGTGCGGCGTTTCTTTGGTTCGTTTCTTGCCGACGCGGGCAAGAAATGAACATAAACAAACACACAGATAAACTCCAATTTATCAAAAACCTCAAAAAAACAAAAATAATCATTGAAATATTTCGCCCTATCTGCTATAATTAAGATGAGATAATTTTTATATTTGTAAAACAAGTATTTGGGGCGCAGGAGACAATATGAAAATCGGAATCGCAGGACTTGGCCTTATCGGCGGCTCGATAGCCAAGGCATACAAAGAATACGCAAAAGAAAACCAAGAGGACATCGAAATTTTCGCTTTCGACAAGGATCAGCCCATAGTCGACTTCGCCATTCTTGAAGGCACTCTCGACGGCGTGCTTGACGACAACAATATCGGCGAATGCGACCTTATATTCGTCGCTCTCTACCCCATAGCGTCGGCAGAATATCTCACACACGTGTCGCATCTCATCAAAAAAAGTGCATTCGTCATCGACCTCTGCGGCACCAAGCAGGAAATCTGCAAGGTAGGCTTTGCTCTGGCGGAGCAGCACGGCTACACATTCGTGGGCGGTCATCCCATGGCAGGCACGCACTTCTCGGGCTATAAATACTCCAAGGCAACTATGTTTAAGGGAGCTCCTATGGTCATAGTTCCCCCGAAATTCGACGACATCGCCTTTTTTGGCGATATAAAAGTCCTCCTCGCCCCCGCAGGCTTTGGCAAATTCTCCTTTACCACCGCCGAGGAGCACGACAAAATGATAGCCTTTACCTCCCAGCTGGCGCACGTTGTATCAAACGCCTATGTCAAGAGTCCCACGGCAAAAAAACACAAGGGATTCTCGGCGGGAAGCTACAAGGATATGACGCGAGTCGCTTGGCTCAATGAAAACATGTGGAGCGAGCTTTTCTTTGAAAACAAAGATCCTCTGCTCTACGAAATCGATGGGATAATATCCTCTCTCACCGAATACCGCGATGCCCTCGAGAGCGGCGACAGAGAAAAAATGAGAAGAATTCTCCGCGAAGGCAGAATTGCCAAAGAGGAGATAGACGGATAAGTCAAATAAAGTAAGGAAACACAAACATGAGAAAAGTAACCGTGAATGCGTCGAGAACATACGACGTCATAATCGAAAAAGGAATACTCTATAAAGCGGGAGAAGTGTCCGCCAAGGTCATAAACCCTTGCGCGGCGGCAATTTTGACCGACACAAACGTCGCTCCCCTTTACGCCGAGAGACTTGAAAACAGCCTTGCCGCGTCTGGGTTTTCAACCTGTCGATTCACTATAGAGGCGGGCGAAGGCTCCAAGTCGGCAGCATCATATTTAAGTTTCCTTAACTTTTTGGCAGACAACAAAATAACCCGTACCGATTGCATTTTTGCTCTCGGCGGTGGTGTGGTAGGCGACCTCGGCGGATTTGCGGCGGCGACCTATCTGCGCGGCATAAAATTCATTCAAATTCCCACCACCCTACTTGCCATGGTGGATTCCTCGGTGGGCGGCAAGACCGCAATCGACATACCAGCAGGCAAAAATCTGGTTGGTGCTTTCTATCAGCCCTCCTTGGTGCTTTGCGACTACGAGACTCTCGACACTCTGCCCGACAATATCTTTGCAGACGGATGCGCCGAGGTCATAAAATACGGCATTATTAACGATAAACCCCTTTTTGAAAAGCTGAAATCGCACATCAAAGGGCAAATTGAGGATATAATCGAAAACTGCGTCAAGGACAAGCGCGACGTTGTAAACGCCGACGAGCGCGACACGGGAGTTCGTCAGCTACTCAACCTCGGTCACACGGCGGCTCACTCCATCGAAACGCTGTCAAGCTTTGAGATCTCTCACGGCAGTGCGGTGGCTATGGGTATGGCACTTGTCGCAAGAGCAGCACAAAAGCTGGGGCTTTGCCCACAGAACGACGTTGACGAAATAGTCAAGCTGCTGAAAGACTACAACCTGCCCACCGAATGTCCCTTTAGTGCGGACTCTCTGGCAGAAATCGCACTTTCCGACAAAAAGAGAAAGGGCGGCAAAATTGACCTTATTCTTCCCTTTGGAATTGGAAACTCGCAGATATACCCAATAAACGTGGACTCTCTTGAGGCGTTCTTCGCCAAAGGACTTTGACAAAAAGGAAAATAAGATGGACAAAATTTTTCATCAAAATGCGGTAAAGACCAGCATACGCGCCATCTCATCCAAATCCGAGGCTCACAGACTTCTCATCTGCGCCGCTCTCGGAGACCGAGATTGCACTTTGCTCTGCACCGACACAAATGCTGACATTGACGCGACGGCGGCGTGCCTTAACGCCCTCGGAGCTGACATAAAACGAATAGACGGCGGCTTTTCGGTTCATCCCATAGAGAAAGTAACAAGTGGCGGCGAGCTTAACTGCAACGAATCTGGTTCAACCCTCCGCTTTCTGCTTCCCCTCGCCGCGTCTCTTGGTACTGATTGCAAATTTAATATGAGAGGCAGGCTCCCAGAGCGCCCCCTCTCACCCCTTTACGAGCTGCTCTCCGACAATGGAGTCACCCTCTCTCCCCAAGGCTCAAATCCCTTGGGCATAAAGGGGAAATTGAATAGCGGCAGCTACTCTATCGCGGCTAACGTATCGTCGCAATATATAAGCGGTCTGCTTTTCGCTCTGGCGATTGCCGATGGTGAAAGCACCCTCACGCTTGAAGGCAAGGTAGAAAGCGCGCCCTATATTCAAATGACCCTCGACGCGCTGAAGCATTTCGGGGCAAATATAGAATACGATGAGAACAAAAACTCATTCAAAATAATCGGTTGCGCCCATCTCTCCTCTCCAGAGCGTGTGGAGGTCTGCGGAGACTGGTCAAACGCGGCGTTTTTCCTCGTGGCAGGTGCTATTGGAAAAAATCCCGTTACGGTAAGCGGACTGGACCCAAACTCCCGTCAAGGCGACAAGGAGATATTGTCGGTTCTCGAAAAAATGGGGGCTGACGTTATCCGTGAGGGCAACGGCATAACCGTTAAACCCTCCAATCTTCACGGCGTAGAAATTGACGCCGCAAACATCCCCGATTTAGTACCAATTCTCGCAGTTGCGGCATCTGTTGCCGAGGGCGAGACCAAAATATCTAACGCCTCTCGTCTTCGAATTAAGGAAAGCGACCGAATCGAGAGCGTTTGCGCTACTCTCTCCTCCCTTGGAGCGAATATTTGCGCCACGATTGACGGAATGGTCATCATCGGCAAAAAGTCACTCACGGGCGGCGAGGTGGACTCCTATAACGACCACCGAATCGCCATGAGCGCATCTGTCGCATCCCTCGTTTGCGATGGCGAAGTTAAAATCACCCGATTTGAGGCAATAAATAAGTCTTATCCCACCTTCGCGGAAAATTTTTTGATTTAAATTGATGTTTATCGGGATGTAGTCCATTGAAACGGTGCATCCTCATCCGGCGCGTTGCGGTCCCCCTTCCCCTACCTTGGGGAAGGCTTTGGTTTAACTGCGGCGCATCCATAACTGTAGCCATAAATCAATCGCAAATCGTTTCAAAGTGGGAGGAGCAAGCCCCTCCCCTACAGCTTTAAACGATAGCCAATTAGTTTACCGTAGAAGGCTTCTGAGCGATTTTAATTCGTAGGGGAGGGGCTTGCTCCTCCCGTATACAATAATTTTAATTATCATTTCACGGCTACAAAATTATTTCACTATTCGCTCTGCGTAAGCCTTCCCCAAGGCAGGGGAAGGGGGACCGCGAAGCGGTGGATGAGGATGCACCATTTAGATTTCAACAGTTCGATAAATCAAAATTTACCACTAACCCTACTGAAAGGCATGGAAACATCCTTATGAACACATACGGATTTAACATTAAACTAAAAATATACGGCGGCTCCCATGATGAAAAAATCGGAATGACGCTGGACGGAATCCCCGCAGGCGAGGTCATTGACCTTGACGAGCTAAAAGCGTTTATGGCTCGCCGCGCCCCCGGAAAGGATGCTTACTCCACCAAAAGAAAAGAGAGTGACGAGCCTGTATTTTTGTCAGGTCTTGACGGCAACGTCACCACAGGAGAACGCATCGAAGCCGTTATATACAATACAAATCAGCGCTCGGGTGACTACTCCTCCCTTGCGGACATTCCACGCCCCTCTCACGCGGATTTTGCCGCAAGAATGAAATATGGCGACGGTGTTGACCTCCGCGGCGGCGGTCACTTCTCGGGCAGACTTACCGCACCCATGTGCATCGCGGGCGGCATCTGCTTGCAGATACTGGAGAGAAAAGGCATCCATATCGGAGCGCACATATATTCGGTGGCCGACATAGTGGACGACGGCTTTGACCCCGTATCTCTCACCCTTGCCGACCTTGACACACTTCACACTCACACTTTCCCGGTTATCAACGAGGAAAAGGGCGCAAAAATGAGGGCGGCTATTGAAGAGGCAAGACTTGATGCCGATTCGGTTGGCGGCGTGGTCGAATGCGGCGCAATCGGACTTCCGGCAGGTCTTGGCGAGCACATGTTTATGGGCGTTGAGGGCAGAATTTCCTCTATCGTGTTTGCCATCCCTGCCGTTAAGGGCGTGGAATTTGGTCTGGGCTTTGGCTCGGCGGCTCTCCGCGGCTCGCAAAATAATGATCCCTTTGTAACCGACGGCAAAACTATCACAACTAAAACCAACAACTGCGGCGGAATCCTCGGCGGCATGACCGACGGTATGCCCCTTATATTCCGCGCGGCTATGAAGCCCACACCCTCCATTGGAAAAGAGCAAGATAGTGTATCCATCTCCCGCAGGGAAAACGTAAAGCTGACCGTGGTCGGCAGACACGACCCCTGCATACTTCCCCGCGCGGTTCCCGTATTTGAGGCGGCATGCGCGCTGTCCATTATGGACATGATTCTTGATTGATCTTATTACGAGGCTCTGCCTCGTGCTCCGCTTAAAACCTTTTTGAAAAAAGGTTTTAAGAATTCCCAAAACTTACCCAAAAAAGAATTGTCTTTTCCCGTTTTGTTCTATAAAACGGTAGCGATTTAAAACAAAATCTAAGCAGAAAAATTCTACGACCAAACTAATTTATTGAAAGTTTTTGAAGTCAAGAAACTTTTTTCAAAAAGTTTCTTGCGAGTGCAGGGCGGAGTCCTGCGGAGGAAAAAATGGAACTTGATCTTACAAAATTAAGAGAAGAAATAAACGATACCGACCGAGAGATAGTTGAGCTTTTTAAAAAGCGAATGGCTATTGCTACCTCGGTAGCGGAATATAAAAAGGAGCACGGTCTCCCCGTCCTCGATGCGGCAAGAGAACGCGCTCTGCTTGAAAAAATATCCGAGATGGCAGGCGAGGAGCTTGGCGGATATGCGCGAACACTCTATCACACTATGATGGACGTTTCCAAGGCATATCAGCACGCTCGATTCAATCCCGAATCAGGGGTCTATAACGAAATTTTGGATTCGCTTGACACCACCCCAAATATGTTCCCTAATCGCGCCCGAGTTGCTTGTCAGGGTGTTGAGGGTGCATACTCGCAAATAGCAACCGAGAAGCTTTTTGAGCTCCCCTCTATCAAATACTATCCCACATTCAACGGCGTTTTTGCGGCAATCGAGAGCGGAGAATGTCGCTACGGCGTGCTTCCTATCGAAAATAGCACTGCAGGCTCTGTCAAAAAGGTGTACGAATTGATGATAAACCACAAATTTCATATCGTTAAATCGGTTCGCCTTAAGATCGACCACAATCTGCTTGCCAAGAAGGGCGCAAAGCTCTCCGACATCAAGGAGATCATTTCCCACGAGCAGGCGATAAGCCAGAGTGCGGCATTTTTGCGCACTCTCCCCGGGGTAAAGGTCACCGTGGTTGCCAACACCGCCATCGCCGCCAAGACCGTGGCAGAATCGGACAGATGTGACCTCGCCGCCCTCTCCTCTCGCTTTTGCGCAGACCTTTACGGACTTGACACTCTCGCAGCTGCAGTTCAGGATATGGGTAACAACTACACCAGATTTATCTGCATCTCCAAATCCCCCGAGGTCTATCCAGGTGCGGACAAAATTTCCCTCATGCTGGTCACCCCCAATAAGCCCGGCGCACTCTACAATGTGCTCTCCTGCTTTAATGCACTTGGCATCAATATGAGCAAGCTGGAGTCCTGCCCCATTCCCGAGCGTGATTTTGAATCTATGTTCTACTTTGATTTTACCGTATCGGTATATTCCGATGCCCTCAAATCTCTGCTCTGCGAGCTTGAAGCGAGAAGCGAAAAATTCCGACTTCTCGGCGCATATTCCGAAATGATTTAAGGTGTTTTTATGATAAACGGCAAAAAACATTTAAAATGCGGTCTCATCGGAGAGACGCTATCCCACAGTTTCTCTCCCCGGATACACCGCGAGCTATCCGACTACTTATACTCTCTTTTTGAACTACCCGAAAGTGAAGTGGGCAATTTCTTAAAGAACGGGGATTTCCACGCCACAAACGTGACTATCCCATATAAAAAAACCGTAATACCCTTTCTCGACGAGATAAGCGACGAGGCTATGCGCATAGGCGCGGTCAACACCATCACTCGCACCCAAAACGGAGGCTTGCGAGGTGACAACACCGATTATTACGGCTTTTCATACACAGTGCAAGAGAGCGGAATTTCCATCAATGGCAAAAAGGTGCTGATTCTCGGCACGGGCGGTGCATCTCTCACCGCCAAAACGGTCTCCGAGGATATGGGCGCTAAAAGCATCACCTTTGTCTCTCGTGCAGGAGAAGTTAACTACGAAAACGTGTACGAAAGATGCTCCGACGCCGAGGTAATAATCAACTGCACCCCTGTGGGGATGTATCCCAAAAACGGAATCTCCCCCATCTGCCTTGACCGTCTCCCCCTTTGCGAGGGCGTTATCGACATGATATATAACCCCGCCAAAACTCAGCTTCTGCTTGACGCGGAGCGACTTGGAATCAAGCACATAAACGGTCTCCCCATGCTGGTGGCACAAGCAAAAAAGGCTTGCGAGCGATTTCTTGGCGAGAGCGTTGAGGAGGGTGAGATAGGTCGAATCACCTCGCTCATAGCAAATGAGACCAACAATATAATTTTCATTGGAATGCCCGGTTGCGGCAAGACCACCGTTGGTAAAATTCTTTCAGAAATTACGGGAAGACAGGTCATTGATACCGACGAGATGATATGCTCCTCTGCAGCCAGGTCTCCCTCCGAGATAATCCAATCCGAGGGTGAGGATGCTTTTCGCAAAATTGAGCATGCACAAGTAGAAGCCGCAGGCAAAACGAGCGGAATGATAATCTCCACGGGCGGTGGCGTGGTCACTCGAAGTGAAAATTATGCGCCCCTCCACCAAAACGGCAAGATAGTGTTTATTCACCGCGCTATCGACTGTTTGGCGACCCATGACCGTCCCCTTTCCAAAAATCTTGAAGAAATGTACGAAACCAGACTGCCGATGTACCGCGCGTTTTGCGACGTAGAGGTCACAAACGATTCGTCGCCCGAAAATTGCGCTTTGGAAATACTCAAAAAGCTGAAATTACCCCGAAAGGACACAGAAAAATGAAATTTTTGATTATAAACGGTCCCAATCTCAATATGCTTGGTCTCCGCGAGCCCGACATCTACGGCAAACAGGATTTTAAAGCTCTTTGCGCTCTTATCGAGGACATCTGCCGAAAAAACGGCATTGATTGCGAGCTTTTTCAGTCCAATCACGAGGGTGTAATTGTGGATAAAATTCAAGAGGCATACGGAAATATTGACGGCATAGTTATCAACCCTGCCGCCTACACCCACACCTCGGTAGCGATTCTCGACGCCCTTAAGGCGGTATCCATCCCCACCGTTGAGGTGCATATCTCGGATATAAATTCCCGAGAGGAATTCAGAAAGCATTCCTTTGTCTCGCTTTATGCTATCAAGACCATCGCAGGTCTCGGATTTGACGGCTACCGCGTGGCTATCGAATATCTGAAAGAATATCTTTTGGATCAAAAGCAATAATGTATAAAAATTAAGGGAAGACGCATATCATCTTCCCTTTTTTGTTAAATATAAGACTTTGCTCTGTCGAGATTTTTTTCTTCAAAGTCAATGATTTCTCTCACAAGCTTTAAAGCTCCCTCGGAGACGTTGGTGTTTTCATACTCACGAAGGAGCTTGATGCCGTCGGTCACACCCATATTTGATCCCTCTGCAACCATCTGCGCGATATGGCTGTCGCTGGAGTCGGTCATTGTACTAACCGCCATACCGATGCTTGACCATAGCTTGACCATAGGATTCTCTTCCTTCGCCTCGGCGCCCATCTCCTTGAGTTTGCTCTTCGCCTTTGCGGCAAAGCTCTCGTATCCGTTGAGCTGATCGGTAAGATCGGTCTTGAACTTGCCATCGCTGACCTTGGGAAGGAGCTTGACGATAGAATCCGAGCCCATTTTTACGTTTTTATATAACTGTTCCAGCAATTCTGCTTCTTTTGTCATTGTAGAGTGCATTTTTTATATCCTTTCACAGAAAAATTTTGATTACACCAATATTTTCTGCAAAAATCTCAAATTCATACACAAAAAAGCGGAGAAAATTTCGAATTTCTCCGCTTTTTCAAATTTTGATTTATCGGCCGTACTTTCTTGAAAAGAAAGTAGGTAAAGAAACTTCAATTATCGTGTGACGTTGAATTAAATTCGACATTTATCTCTCGATGATGGAGTTTCAAATTTTGATTTGTCGGGATGTTGTAAAACTAAATAGGCCATCCTCATCCACCGCGTTGCGGTCCGCCTTCCCCTGCCTTGGGGAAGGCTTTGGTTTAACTGGGCGGCATCCTCAACTATAGCCATAAAACCTTTTCACGGCTACAAATTTATGTTAAGTTCCGCTTTGCGTAAGCCTCCCCCAAGGCAGGGGAAGGGGGACCACGGAGTGGTGGATGAGGATGCACCGTTTCAATGGACTACATCCCGATAAACATCAATTTATCAACTTAGACAAAAAAGCCCGTCAAACTTTCGTTTGACGG
>JAZOMF010000056.1:0-16843 GCA_045653805.1 Eubacteriales bacterium | reverse complement strand
GCCTTAGCCTCACCGGTGGAGAAGCCGGGCATGTTGTAGTGGTGCATATATCTCTTAGAAGTCTCGGAATCGATACCGTCGAGCATCTGAGACTCGGAGAGGGTACCGAGAGTAGCAACGGTAAGAACCTGAGTCTGACCTCTGGTGAAGAGACCCGAACCGTGGGTTCTGGGAAGAACGTCAACCTCAGCTGCAAGACCACGGATCTGGTTCATGCTTCTGCCGTCAACACGCTTTTTGTCAACGAGCAACCAACGGCGAACGATCTTCTTCTGGATCTTGTAAACAAGCTCTTCCATCATGCCGGGAAGCTCGGGATACTCCTCGGTGAACTGAGCGAGGATAGCTTCCTTGATGGGGAACATTCTTGCATCACGAACAGTCTTGTCATCGGTGTCGAGAGCGAACATAACGTCCTTCTCGCAGAAGTCGAAGATCTTGTCGAACATATCGTGGTCAAGCTCGCAAGAGGGGTAAGAGAACTTGGGCTTACCGATCTCGTCAACGATAGCGTTGATGAATCCAAGAAGCTCCTTGATTTCCTTGTGAGCGAGCATGATAGCGTCGTACATAACGCTGTCCTCGACCTCGTTTGCACCTGCCTCGATCATAACGACCTTCTCCATGGAAGCGGCAACGGTGAGCTGGAGGTCAGAAACCTTCTGCTGCTCGGTGGTGGGGTTTACGATGAACTTACCGTCGATAAGACCGATGTGAAGACCACCGATGGGTCCGTTCCACGGAATATCGGAGATAGCGAGAGCGGTGGAAGCACCGATCATTGCAGCAACCTCAGGTGCGCAATCGGGGTCAACGCTCATAACGGTAAGGGTAAGAGCTACGTCGTTACGAAGATCCTTGGGGAAAAGGGGACGGATAGGACGGTCGATAACACGGCTGGTGAGAATTGCCTTCTCAGAGGGCTTACCCTCTCTCTTGAGGTAGCCGCCGGGGATCTTGCCTGCAGCGTACATTCTCTCGTCGAAGTCAACGGAGAGGGGAAGGAAGTCGATACCGTCTCTGGGTTTCTCGGAAGCGGTTGCACAGCAGAGAACTGCGGTCTCACCGTAGCGAACGAGAACGGAACCGTTTGCAAGGCCTGCCATCTTACCGTTCTCGATAACGAGAGGACGGCCTGCCAAGGTGTAGTTGAACTTCTTAAAGTTCTTGAACTCCATAGCGGAGCTTACGATAGAAGTGGACATTTGAATTTCCTCCATTTTGAATTTTTATTTTAAATTCACACGGAGTTTTAGGACTTAAATACGAGCCCGAGGGCAAGACGCGCGTAGCGTAGGGGACGGCGCCCTCGACGTCCCAAACATCTGAAAAGGGCGCATATTTAAGCTCTAAAATCCCTCGTGTGAACTTTTTTCTTTGATAAATTTCCGAATACTGCGTTGCTACTCGAATGCGGCTTGACGTAGATAACTACGCCTGCGCCTTGCCTTCTCCGTTGCGCCTTGTCTTCGAAAATTTCTCTTTGAAAAAGAAATATTTAAAATTCCTTTTCTTGGTTTTCGTAATACATTTTTTGCCAAATTATGTAGTTTTTGGAATAAAAACGCATTCTCAAATTAGGGTTTTACAGCAAGAAGCGGAGTGTCAAGGGTTTCCCCCGCACTCCGTTTCTTATACAATTATTACTTTCTAAGGCCAAGCTTCTCAACGATAGCTCTGTATCTGTTGATGTCGGTCTTCTGGAGGTAGTTGAGAAGGTTTCTTCTGTGACCTACCATCTTGAAGAGGCCGCGACGGCTGTGGTTGTCCTTGTGGTTGCCCTTGAGGTGCTCGGTGAGGTTAGAAATTCTGTGAGTAAGAATTGCGATCTGAACCTCGGGAGATCCGGTGTCACCCTCGTGGGTAGCGTACTTTTCAATAATTGCCTGCTTTTCTGCTGCTGTCATTTTCGTATTCACCTTTCGAAAATAAAATAAATTTTTGTTTCACGGACCGCACCGCAACCGAGAGGGTGAAATTCACACTTTAGGTTGTCTCCAAAGGAGTTTTACGGGTGTGACTTAAAGCCTCGAGAAGCCGTGCCGCCGTTATACAGCCTACATTATAACATATCGAAAACGATTTGTAAAGGGGTTTTTGAAAAAAATTTATTTTTTAAAGAAAAAGTTTAAGATTTTATTTCAATAAAATTATTTTTTGTAGAAAATGATTAACGACATCTAATTTTTGCGCGAATTTCGGGATGGCAGCCTACTAAAAAGTGAATATCCGCCCGAGACCACGAGGAACAAACCAAAGAGGTGTCGCAAAAGAGTAGTGCTGACGTATTGAGCAGCCCAAGCTCCTAAAAGAGTGCCTATAAGTGAAAAAATGGCAAGCTTGATTATTAAAGTGAGATCAACTCTCTCCTTTATGAAATGAAAGAGAAGCGCCGCAGATGCGGAAAACACGAAGAACAGAAGATTCATGCCTCTTGCTTGTGTAGAGCTCACTCCGTAAACCGCCGTCACCCATATAACGAACAGTCCTCCGCTCCCTATACCAAGCCCCGAGAGAATGGCAATAAGAAATGCTACCACTGCGGCTATGATCGAATACCAAAGCGAATCCATATATCACCTCAAAAGCATTCTGCAGCCTGACCACACCACAAGCAGGGAAAATAGTGTGTTGATCGTGCCGGGTTTGATCTTATCAAGCAAAAGGCTGCCCGCGGCTCCCCCTATCAAAGCGGGAATGGCAAAAACGGAAAAGCTTGTTGTATCAAGCGTTCCTCTTGATGCATAGATGAGGCAGGAGATAATACATCCCGGTATCATCGCGCCCTGGGTTGTTATAAGCAGCTGTCTGCGGTCACGAAATCTATCCGAAAGCAGCGTGCCCATAGCTAATGAAAGTAATATTCCGCCCCCCGCGCCTAAAACTGCGTTGCAAAATCCCGAGGTTACAGCGGCCAGTGGAACAATAATGCTTTTATCATTAAAATAATTCTTTTTCATCGTTTTTACCGTATTTTTTTTCTTGCTTTTCATACATTCCTTGATTTTCACACAAAAAACTGAAAATCAAAGCGAAAAATCCCTTTACAAAATTAAATAGATATGATATAATACTATATATTGTGATATAATTGGCATGTATCATTATTTTTTACCGATATATCCGATTTATACTTATCAAAAAGGCTATAAATTCTCACGGGAGGAATAAAGACATAATGGCAAAATACAAGGATGGCAATAAGCCTGTGAAAAATTCAGAGAATACGGCGAAGGGGAGCCAAAAGAGATCTTTTGTCCTCAGCCTGATACCTTACGTTATCGCTGTGGTGGCGCTGTTTCTTTTAATATGCTTTATTACAAATCTTTTTTGCAATCCGGATAACACGCTTAAAAACCCCGCAGATCATATTCTGGGTTCATTCGGATATTACGTTTGTAATATTTTCTTTGGGCTTTTCGGCGTTGCGGCTTTTATAATTCCCATAATTATGGCGCTTTTCGTCATTTTCTGGAACAATTATATGCGACGCTCCTATGTGGCAATCAATTCAGTTGTTGCTGTTGCCGCGGCTATAGTGGTTTCTGCATTGTTGCATACAATAGTGCATGCAATAGACGGTAATTTTACATACGTTGCGAATGATCTTTTCTTGGAAGGTGCAGCTCTGGCAGGCGGTGGTGTTATAGGAGGATTGTTCTCCTTTGGCTTGCAATATGTTTTGAATATTTTTGGAACTATATTCGTGCTTGTTGCTATGCTTATTCCTTTGGTTTTGTTCCTTTGCGGAACCACTCCTGTGGAAGTTGCGAAAGAAATCGTTGAGATCATCAAGAAAGCCACTGCTGAAAAGAGAGAAAAGGCTGCAGAGGAAAAAGCTCACAAAAAGGAGCAAGCAAAGCTTGACAGACAAGCCGAGCGCGAGCAGGATAAGCTTGATCGTGAAATTGAGCGCGAGGAGAGAAGGAAAGAGAGAGAGAGAGCAAGACAAGAGGCTATAACAGCCAGAGCGGCAGAAAAAGAAGCGCAAAAGCGCGCATCCGAGGAGGCTGCACAAAAAGCCGCGGCAGAGAAGATGCAATCTCGTGAGACTAAAATAATCCTCCCCAATATGGAATCGGATGGCGAGGATACTCCCGTGCTTGCTGTATTTTCTTTCGATGAAAAGGCTCATATGGATGATATCAAGAATGGTGACGTCAAAGTGGCAGATGGCTCAATCGAGGACTCTGACGAGGTGTCGGATGAAAATGATGGAGAGAGCATAAACCTTTCCACCGTGGTTTTCGTTGATCCCAAGGATGACGGCAAGAAGCAGCGAGGTCACGCTCCCGTTGACGAGCTTTTCAGCGAAAGATTTGACGAGGGCACTGTGGTAGACGTAAATACCGGCGAGGTGTTTACTCCGGTTGTGCAAGAAAAAGCCCCCAAGTCTGCTAACGAATTCAGAGCGCAGAACGAAAAGAAGGAGCAGCATTTTATTGGCGATAAGCCCGAGCCTGCTCCCATCCCCGAGTATAAATTCCCGCCCGTTAGCCTTCTTGAGATGGGCCCAAGTAAATTCTCATCCGATCCTGCCGAGGTAGAGAAAAATGCGGAGCTGCTCCGTGAGGTGCTTCAGGACTTCCGTATTCCCGTGCGCGAGATAAGCTGCTCCTGCGGTCCTACCATTACAAGATATGAGGTCAAGCCCGAGGCGGGCGTAAGAGTTCGCCAGATAGCAGGACTTGTAGATGATATTTCTCTTGGCCTTGCAAAATCGGGTGTGAGAATCGAAGCTCCTATTCCCGGTAAGGCGGCGGTAGGTATTGAGGTGCCTAATGATAAGCCCTCTGCGGTAAAGCTCCGCAATCTCATTGAAACTTCCGAATTTAAGGAGCACAAGAGCAAGCTCGCGGCGTGTCTCGGTGCTGATGTTTCGGGTAATCCTGTTGTATTTGATATTGAGAAGATGCCCCACGTCTTGGTTGCAGGTACTACCGGCTCGGGTAAATCGGTGTGCATCAACTCTATTATTATGAGTATCCTTTACCACGCAAAGCCTGATGAGGACAAGCTCCTGCTTATCGACCCCAAGAAGGTTGAGTTTAAGGTTTACCGCGATATTCCTCACCTTTGCTGCCGTATAATAAGTGACCCCAAGAAGGCGGCAGGTGCGCTTAACAGTGCTGTGAACGAGATGGAAAAGCGATTCGAGCTTATCGAGGAGGTTGGTGTTCGTAATATCACCGGATATAACGAGGCTACAAAGAACGACCCCGAAAAGCCTTATATGCCCAGACTCGTTATTATCATCGACGAGTTTGCAGACCTTATGATGACCGCAAAGGACGAGGTAGAGACTGCAGTTGTTCGTATCGCTCAAAAGGCAAGAGCGGCAGGTATCCACCTTATCATCGGTACTCAGCGTCCCTCTGTTGACGTTATTACAGGTCTTATCAAGGCTAATATTCCTTCCCGTATCGCCTTTACCGTTATGTCGGGTATCGACTCCAGAACAATTCTCGATACCGTTGGTGCAGAGAAGCTTTGCGGTCGAGGTGATATGCTCTACGCTCCCGTTGGCGCGGCAAAGCCCCAGCGTGTGCAGGGCGCATTTGTAAGTGACGGCGAGGTTGAATCTGTTGTTGAATACGTTAAGAAGAATAACCATCCCGTAATTTATGACCAGGAATTCGAGTCCAACATCGATATTGAGGCGGCAAAGTGCGGAAATGCTCCCCAAGGTGGCTCCGTTGGTTTTGAAGCGGTAGGCGGCTCGGGCGACGATGATGCGCTCTTATTTGCGGCGGCAGACCTTGCGGTGGATTCGGGTAAGATAGCAACGTCTATGCTCCAGAGGCGTCTCAGCGTAGGTTATGGCAGAGCGGCAAAGATAATTGACCGACTTGAGGAAATGGGAGTGGTTGGACCTCCCGACGGCACAAAGCCCCGTCAGGTTCTTATGAGCAGAGAACAGCTGGAAGATCTCAAAAACAGTGCCGGCGGAGATAATGCCCCATTTTGATCTTCCGTAAGCAAGGTGAAATTTATGAACGATAACTTAAATGAAAAAGATGCTATCCTTGACATTGAAAGCAAGAGCATCAGTCTGGAGGAGCTTGAAAGCAGGCTCCTCGGGCTTATGGATGAGCTTGAAGAGTTGAAGAAATGTGATAATGAAGCCTCCGTGCTTGAATTTGCAGAAGAGATGCCTTTGCGTACCGATGCAGTAAATGTACCCTTGTCAAGCAAAGACAATGTTGAGGCGGATGGATTCAAAGAGCTGGATAGCGAAAAGGCTTTGGCAAAAGGAGATTTTGAATTCAAGTTAAATGACTTTGATGATGGAGAGAAATCCTTTGATAGCATTGAGGAAATTGGCGCAGGTGAAAGTATAACCGAGTATATAGACGACAATGATCTATTTATGGCGGCGGCAAGGCTGGTCGTTGAGGAAGGGGTCACATCGGTGTCATTTCTTCAAAGACGGTTCGGTATAGGATATGGAAGAGCATTGGAAATAGTCCTTCAACTTGAAAAGCTTGCTATCGTCAGTCCTATGGACGGAAACAAGCCCCGCAGGGTGATAGTTTCCCCTGAAAAGCTTGAAAAAATACTTGCAACGCTTTGACAGTGTTGAAACGTTAAAAAGGAGACTCTATGTACCCTTATAAAATATTTTTAGATCTGACCTTATACGATATACTTATCTGTATTGGGATAGTTCTCAGCTTTTTGGTATTTGGATGGCTTTCTGACAAGAGAGGGCTTAAGGTCAAGCACCAGAAGTTTTCGCTTTTGTGCGGTTGCTGTGCTATTGCCGCGGGACTTGCCTCGGGAGTGATATTCCAAGCGCTCTATAATATTCCCGAGAGAGGTGAGTTTATTATAGATGGCAAAACAGGAATTACCTTCTACGGCGGACTTGTAGGAGGAGTGGCAGTATTCCTGCTTGTGTATTTCGTGGCAGGTAAGTTCTTTTACAAGAATTATGAGAATCCCAAGTATCACAATGAGAACTTTTTCTCAATGGCGGCGTCTGCGATCACGGCTGTACCCATCGCCCATAGCCTTGGTCGAATAGGTTGCCTTATGGCAGGCTGCTGTCACGGAGCGCAGACCGACGCGTGGTACGGTATTATGATGTACGGAAGCGATGGATATGCGAAATACGTTCCCACTCAGCTTTTTGAGGCGATCTTCCTGCTTATATTGTTTGCCTTCCTCTTTGTAAACGCTTACAAGGGCGGAAGATATAATCTCCCATTTTATATGGCGGGATACGGCGCGTGGAGATTTGTTATCGAATACGTGCGAGACGATTACAGAGGCTCTATCGGTACTGATTTGGTGACCCCCTCCCAGTTTATCGCGATCTTGATGGTACTGGGTGCTCTTGGCGTTTTCTTCCTTGAAAAGACCTATACCGATAAGGTTGAGAAGAGAAAATCCGAGGCAAAACAATTCGCAGAGTAAAAACTTGGAATAACAAAGAAAATATTTAATTTACGGTGATCTGATTGAAATTTAAGCTTGATAAACGAAAGGTCTGCATAGCGATCACGCTGGTGGCAATAATTGCCCTTCTTTTGTGCGAGATCGTAGGTGTAGAAAGGTTTTTTAGCGGCGACGCCGATGAAAAGTTAATAGAGTCGGTGGAAATGACGCTAACGCGAGCTATCGGCGGTATCGTTTTTCTGACTATTCTGGTCTATCTCGGATATAAGGTGCTCTATCCCTTTAAAAAACCGTTTTGGCGAGGAATATTGGTTTGTCTGCCTGCCTTTGCGGTGGCGATCAATAATTTTCCAATACATCCCGTGGCATCGGGATTGGCAAAGATAACCGCATCTCCTTGGCGAATGGCACTTTTTGCGGCCGAATGCCTTATGGTGGCGTTTTTCGAGGAGACCTGCTTCCGCGGCGTAGTCTTTCTCGGTTTTCTGAATAAGAGAAGGTACACTGTCTTGGGAAGATTTCTTGCCATAGTCCTAAGCTCCGCGGTATTTGCCGCAGTGCATCTGGTAAATGTGTTTTTGGGCGCACCGCTCCCCGCAGTACTTTTGCAGATAGGATATAGCTTCCTTATTGGTGCTATGTGCTCGGTGGTGCTTATTAAAACCTCCAATATATGGGTGTGTGTGTTGATTCATGCCATATATAATTTTGGTGGAGCAGTTATAGAAAAGTGCGGCGAGGGGGAGATTTGGAATCCTTTTAGCATATCGCTTACTGCGGTCGTTGCCGTGGCGGTAACTGTATATATGACCATTGTGTTCTTTGAAATAAAGGGCAGCGAGGTTGACAGGCTATATTAATTTCATATTTATAAAGAAGGAACGATATCGTTCCTTCTTTTTTTACGTTCCCGGAGGGCTTGTTCTAAAACTCGTCCGAATCTCATATAGTACACCAAGGGAGGCGATGATATGCAGATAATTGAAATGAGAAAAAGTCGGGCAAATAGCGACGAGATCCCAAGCGTTATTCTTTCATCGCTTCCATACAGACTTCTGGAGGAGATAAGGCGGCGGAGCGGCGGAGAGCGCATAGAGGAGATAAGACTCCGACGGGACAGAAGAGCGTCTCTCACACTTTCGGGGAGAAATCTTGTGTTGGATACAATATTAGAAGGCTCGGAGATCGACGCCACTCTGACAGGAATGTGCTCGGGCTCGCTCTATGCTTACAGCGATACTATAAATAATGGATATATTTCGCTTCCCAACGGAGTGAGAGTAGGAGTTTGCGGTAAGGCAAGCTGTGAGGGCGAGAGGATGATCGGCGTGCATGAAATTTCGTCGTTGGTTATAAGAATACCGCATAAAGCACGTCGTGTTGGTGAACCTGTGCGCCGATTGCTTTTTGAGTTTGAGAGAGCGCGTGGAGTTCTTATTTATTCGCCACCCGGAGTTGGCAAAACGACACTTTTGAGGGGAGTCATAAGCCTTATTTCGTCGGGAGATCATCCCCTCCGCACGGCGGTGGTGGACACAAGAGGTGAGCTGACCTTTTCTGTGGGGGGAAGTGACCTTTGTGTAGACGTGCTTTCCGGATATCCGCGTTCCCTTGGTATTGAAATAGCCACGAGAACGCTTTCGGCAGAAGTGATAGTCTGTGATGAGATAGGAGACTACGCCGAGGCGATGGCGCTTGTCAGCTCGCATAACTGCGGAGTGCCGCTGATCGCATCGGCTCACGCGGGCAGCGTAGAGGAGCTTTTGCGTCGTACGGGAATAATGCTACTTCACGAGGCAAATATTTTCGGCGCGTACGTTGGCATCAAGAGAAGCTCATCGGGGGATTTTATATACGATGTGCATTACAGAGACGAATTGAAACTGGGCGGTTTTTGAAATATGTGGATCAAAATAATAGGCAGTATTTTATTGTGTACATCCGGAATATTTTCCGCTATGTCGCTCTGTCGATACCATAGACGGAGGCTTGATACCAGCGACGGGTTTATATCTCTCATTTATTATATTAAAGGGCAGGTTGATTGCTATGCCAGACCGATAGGCGACATTTTACACTCTTTGCCCCCTGAGATACTGTGGGCGTGTAATTGTCCCAGAGGCGCTAACTCACTTGAAGAGCTGATTTTGGAAAGTAAAATATATCTTGATCGTGAAAGCCTGCGGCTTTTGAGTTCATTTTCAAGCGAATTCGGTTCGATATTCAGAGAGGAACAGACGCGGAGATGTGATCATTATATCGCACTACTGCGCGACCGGCGGGGAGAGATCGCAAATAGACTTCCGTCGGAAATGCGGTCCGGGAGTGCAGTTTGCATCTGCATCTCACTTTGTCTGGCTATACTTTTGTGGTGAATGCAGAAAGAGGATAAAAAATTGGACATTGGACTTATTTTAAAGGTGGCGGGGGTTGGAATACTGGTCAGCGCGGCGGCGCAGATACTGCAGAAATCGGGTAGAGATGAGCAATCAACCCTTGTTGTTATCTCAGGCATAATAGTGGTGCTTGTAATGCTTGTGGGCGAAATTGAAAAGCTTTTTCAGCTTGTCACGTCGGTGTTTGGATTTTAATGAGCGAGCTTGTGTTTAAGGTCTGCGGGATAGCGGTAGTGTCCTCAATGTTGATTCTGCTTGTCAAAAAGTGGGGATCGGATATTGCGGTAACGTTAAAGATCGCCGCAGGTGTATGCCTTTCGGCGGTGTGTCTCGGTGCGGTGTCACCTATAATATCCTATGTTAGGGAGATTGCCGCTATGGGTGAGAGTGCAGGACTTGTCTCTTCGGCTGAATTTATGCTTCGCGTTCTTGCTGTGGCGGTGATCAGTCATGTATCAGCCACTGTGTGCAGGGATTGTGGAGAGGGAAGTCTTGGCGGATATGTGGAGCTTGCAGGTAAGATCGAGATAATAATTTTATCTCTGCCTTTTGTGAAAAATATGATTGAAATGACAACGGGGTTACTTTAAATTGATTAAATTAAGAATGAAAATAGCGCTGTTTGTGGCGCTTTTGATTATATTTAGTGCCACTTTTTGTGTTTGCGCTTTTGGGGATGACGGAGAATATACACAAGTGCCGCGTAAAGAGCTTGAAGACTTTTTAGATGCAATTCCTAACGGGGGGCTGGACAAATGGCCTGCAAATATTTACGGTGGAGACAGTGAATCTCTATTGTCAGGTGCCAAGGAGATCTCAAGTGTAGCATATCTCCTTGGAGTGATATTCGAGGCGTTTGGCGGGGCAGTGACGGAGCTTTTGCCCACTCTTGCCCTACTTTTGGGTGTAGTTATCCTTTCTGCGGTGGCTCATAATTTTTCCTCAAATTTCGGCGGTGGAATGAGTGGAGCTGTGAATTTTGCTTGTCGGGTGTGCTCATTTTGTGCCATAGCGGCGATATCCGTGAGCTCACTTTCGCGCTTAAAGGAGTATTTTGATTCGCTTTTTGGCATCGTTGCGGCGTTTGTTCCGCTCTCGGGAGTGTTGTATGCTATGGGCGGCAATTTGACGTGCGCGGCATCGGGCTCGGTCACTTTGTCGGCAACACTGGCGGTTTGCCAGTTTTTCTTTTCGAAAACAGTTATCCCAGTATTTTGCGCCTGCGTGGCTCTATCGCTTTTATCGGTATTTGACGGAGTAAGTGCATCGGCAGCATCGGCAATTTCCACCACAGCAAAAAAATGGTATACCACCGCTCTTGCATTTATAATGATGACGCTTACCGCCGCTATAGCCGCCCAAGGGATGCTGGCGTCAAAAGCAGATGGTGCGGCAATGCGATCGGTAAAATTTGCGGCAAGTAGCTTTATTCCAGTCGTGGGCGGAGCAGTGTCTTCGACCCTTGGTACTCTGGCATCGTCAGTGGAGCTTATTCGAGGGGCGGTGGGAGTTATCGGAGTTGTTATCATTTTGATGTTGCTAATTCCTATAGTGACCTATCTTGCCGCTATGCGAGGAGCTTTGGCTGTAACGTCCTTTACGGCAGGAATGCTGGGGTGCTCGGGTGAAAAACGGTTGCTTGATGAAATAGGCTCGCTTTACGGATATCTTGAGGGCATAGCCGCCATAAGCGCGGTGGTCTTTATTATAGCAATGGCGGTCTTTGCATCCACCGCGGCGGCGGTGTCGGGGTGAGAAATGAAGCAATATATAATTTCGGTAATGATAGCGGGTGTCATTGGAGCAATAGTCACTCTCCTGTCTCCCGAGGGCGAGGGAGGAGGACTTAAGAAGCATGTGGGTCTTGCAGTCGGTCTTGTGTTGGTGACGGTTGCCGTGTCGCCCATTATCGGTTTGGTGAGAACTCTTGCCGAGCTTGACGTTTATTCTATAATCGGTGACGCGCAAGAACCTAATAAAGAGGAGTATGAAAGCATATTTTATGAGGGGTACGAGGCGGCAGAGATAGAAAACCTAAAGGATGGTATTAAAAGTATCCTTTTGGAAAAATTCGGAGTGAAGAATGACGAGTGCTATGTCTCGGTTGCCACCCGAATAGACGAAGATGGGAAAAGAGAATTAAATCGAATTTTTATCAATTTTTACGGTGCCGCCATTATGAAAAATACCGAGGAGATCGAGGACTATCTATCCACGCTCTTGGGGTGTGAGGTAGTGAGTGCCGTTGGATAGGGGTGATAACTTGACGGACAGATCAAGCGATATAATGGGGGCTGTGAGCCATATGAAAAAGAAAGGGACACTGAAGATCGTTATAATAGGATTCGTTGTGGGAATAGCACTGTTGATTATGGGAAGCTTTGCTTTCGGTGGCGATGGAGAAAAGAGCTCGGACAACGAAAACTCGGCGCAATTTTCTGTTTCGTTTGGCGAATATAAGGAGTCGGTACGCCAAGAGATAGAGCAGACCTGCTTGAAGGTCAGAGGGGTCAACAGTGCCCATGCCGTTGTGTTTTTTGATGGGGCGGGAGAGAGTATATACGCCCAGAACACTCAAAGCGGCAACACCGAAAAGAATGAGTATGTTATAATTGGGTCGGGATCGGGATCCCATGCGCTTTATCTTGGAGAAAGCCTGCCCCCTATATCGGGAATTGGGGTTGTTTGCGATACGGGCGGGAGTGACTCGGTAAAAAACGAAATAGCCGCACTATTGGCGGCGGCTTACGGACTCCCCCTTACCCGAGTTTACGTTTCAGAGGGATAGACGGTAAACTTTTAAAATTTCAGGCATATATTGATATGCTGAAAAATATAATGTAGCGTAACAAAAAACTTTTCGGAGGAAAATTTTATGGCAATCAATGACAAGATCAAAGCGGTCAAAAACTTTTTTATGAAATCGGGTAAGAGAAATCTCATAATCGTATGCTCGGTTTTACTTATCGGTGCGGCAGTGTGGGTCAACTGGCTCTTCTTCTCGGGTAGCGGCGACGAGGGATACGATTACACAGGCGGCTCGGGAATGTCGGGCGAGCTTGACAACTCCAAGAATCCCACCTCGGGAGACGAGGGTAACACGAGCGCATCTACCGACAGCTATTTTTCAACCGTGCAGGTAAGCCGTCAGAGAGCAAGAGACGAGGCTCTTGAGGTTCTTAACGCCGTAGTTGACAATGCCAACGCCAGCGATAGCGTTAAGGCTGAGGCGGTAGCCGAGATCAAGCAGATCTCCGACGAGATGAAGCAGGAATCCGACATCGAGGCGGTAATCGTATCCAAGGGCTTTGAAAAGTGCGTTACCGTTATTAACGATGGCACCGCCAGCGTGGTTGTAAAGTATGACGGTCAGCTTACCCCTGCCCAGCTTGCACAGATCAATTCCGTAGTCTACGAATATAGCGGAATCGAGCCCGTAAACATTACCGTTATGGCGAGAAAGTGATGAATCGGTTATGAATAAAAAAGAAGGCTTGCAATAAGCCTTCTTTTTCTATGAGTTTTTTTATGAAAACTGCAAACAAACAAGCCGATATTCGCATAGAATGTATAGAAAAAGGCAGAAAGGATAATTTTCTATGCAACATCATTATTTCGCCGCTTCTAATTCGTCGGAGGGTTTTAAAAGCTATTACCGCGAGGTGTTTGACAGAGCGGAGCGATTGTACGTGATAAAGGGCGGTCCCGGGACGGGAAAATCCAGCCTTATGAAGAGAGTTACCGCCGAGGGGGAGCGAGAGGGCTTTGAGGTGGAGTATTACTATTGCTCGTCCGACCCTTCATCCCTTGACGGAATACTCATGAGCACCAATGATGGGATCATTGGCATGGTAGACGGAACCGCTCCACACGTTTGGGAGCCTACATATTCGGGAGCAAAAGACGAGATAGTCAATCTGGGTGAGTTTTGGGATTCAAGGTCGCTCCGTGAGCAGAAAAACGAGATTTTTTCGCTTTCAAATAAAAAAAGCGCCGCTTTTAAGCGGGCTTATGCCTATTTGCGCTCCTGCGGAAATCTCCGAGCGGTCACTGACTCGCTTGTGCGAAAAGCAACCGATTTTGATAAGCTCCAATCGGCGGCAGAACGGCTTGCACGGTCGCTGAATTTGGAGGATGGGGTATTCCAAAAAACTCCTGCACTGATTTCTGCGGTTTCAATGAAGGGAAAAGTGCGCCTTGACACCATTGAAAAAAATGCCGTTAAAACCTGGCGAATTGGTGAGTTTTACGGTGTGGGTCACTGGTTCCTTGACGCGCTGATAGGTTCCTTACACAAATACAAATGCAATGCGCGTATTTCTTACGATTGCATAGAGCCTCGATATTGTGACGGCGTGCTTTTGGAAAAAGAGCAGATTGGATTCATTCTCGGCAAAGAAAATGAGATAGGTGATGGCAGATGTGGGAACGATGAACGGTTTATCAATCCCAAAAGGTTCGTGCGAACCGATCGCATGAGAGAGATAAGAGGGGAATTGCGATATGCCTCAAGGCTTTATTCCGATTGCCTTGATGGGGCACTACATGCCTTGGGAGAAGCAAAGGTCTATCATTTTCTCCTTGAGGATATTTATGGCCATACTATGGATTTTGCCGCCCTTACCGATTATTCACGCCATCTTATTAAAAAGATATTTCAATAAAAAACTATCGGAAGGCTCTGCCTTCCGATAGTTTTTGCATTTTATAATTATTTTTCAGGATCGAGATATTTCCACGCACCTGCGATGTAGTTGATTCCCGAATGAATGGTGAGATAGGTCATAATAGCCATCGTAATGATAGTGAGAGGGGGATATTTAATAAGCTGTTCTGCGATAGAGCCTTCGCCGAGGAAAATGCCGATAACCCTGATAATGACAGGCTCAAGGATAGCCGCACAAATAGCAATTATCTGCATAACTGTCTTCATTTTGCCGAGATTATTTGCCGCAATGACAACTCTTTCCTTGCCCGAAACCGCAACGAGACGGATACTGGTAACAGCCATCTCGCGGAATACAACGATAAGCAGAGCAAAGAAGAGGATAGTGAACATAACAAGGTTATCCTTGTTTGTGAAAAGAATGCAGAACATAGCGCCGATAACCATAAATTTGTCGGCAAGAGGGTCAATAAACTTACCGAAATCGGTTACGAGATTGTATTTTCTCGCAATTTTGCCGTCCAGCATATCGGTGAAGGATGCGGCGATGAAAAGAAATGCGCCTACAAGAGTAAGAATTGTGTCAGTGATCGCATTAAACTCGGTAAATACGGGCAGTAGCATTACCACCATAAATATCGGTACCATAATAAGACGAATGACTGACAGCTTGTTGGGAAGATTCATTTTCATTTTAAAATGCCTTTCTTGCTTGTTTTAATTTTGCTGTAAAGCAAATCCGCAAAGGTCATAATCCTCAACTCTGCGAACCTTGACCTTAACAAACTCGCCGGAAGATATTTTCTTTTCGGATTTGAAGAAAACCTTTCCGTCGATCTCGGGCGCGTCTGCTGCACTTCTGCCGAAATAGTATTCGCTGACGGGATCGTAGTCCTCACAGAGCACGTCGATAACCGAGCCAATCTTCTCACGGTTCTTTTCCTCGTTAATGAGCATCTGTGAGCGCATGAGAATGTCCTCGCGGTCCATCTTGATCTGCTCGTCGATCTGGTCGGGGAGATTGTATGCGGGAGTGCCCTCCTCGCGGGAGTAGGTAAATACGCCTGCGCGGTCAAATCTCTCGGACTTGATGAACTCCGCAAGCTCGCAAAAGTCCTCCTCGGTCTCACCGGGGAACCCTACGATAAAGGTGGTGCGGATAGTAACGTCGGGAATCTCCTTCTTGATCTTTGCAAGCACCTCGCGGATGAGCGCGCCGTCACCGTGACGGTTCATGCGCTTGAGCACCGAGCTGCTGATGTGCTGAAGGGGAAGATCGATGTAGTTGAGGATTCGAGGATTGTTCTTCATTTCCTCGATAAGACCGTCGGTGATCTTGTCGGGGTAGCAGTAGAGAACTCTGATCCAAGGGATATTTGTTTCTTCGGTAATTCTATGCAAAAGCTCATCAAGACAGTACTTTCCGTAAAGGTCGATACCGTAGCGAGTTGTGTCCTGGGCGATGATAGTCAGCTCCTTGATACCCATCTCGTCAAGCTCTTTTGCTTCGTCGATAAGCTCATCCATAGGACGGCTACGGAATTTACCGCGAATATCGGGGATAGCGCAGTAGGTGCAACGGTTGTCACAGCCCTCACTGATCTTGAGGTATGACGCATATTCGGGAGTAGTCAAAATTCTGTCGCCGCCGAGTTTGACGGTGTTCTTGTCCTCACGAGAGAAGTAGCGGCAGTCGGGCTCGCCCTTTCGGTACTTCTTGCCTGCGTTCTTGGCAACCGACTCAACGGCTTCAACTATGTTGTGAATGCTTCCAACGCCAAGCACCGCGTCAACCTCGGGGAATTCAGCCAAAATATCCTCACCATAACGCTCGGACATGCATCCCGTAACGATAATGCCCTTGAGGGAGTGGTGCTTTTTGAGGTAAGCGATGTCAAGAATGTTGTCGATAGCCTCTTTTTTAGCCGACTCGATGAAAGCACAAGTGTTGATTATAACTATGTCTGCCTCGGTCTCCTCTGGAGTGATCTCATAGCCCGCGGACGCAAGGTGATGAAGCATAACCTCGGTGTCAAGCTGATTCTTGGGGCAACCGAGCGAAATAAATCCAATTTTCATGTATTTTTAACCTTTTTCTAAATTTGAATAGCCCCGTCTGTAAGCCGGGTTCTGTCTTAAACGGTCATCAATCTTTGCTTTTCGTCACCGAAAAGCTCTAACGCTCTCGCGTTATGCCACCGAGGGGTATCCTTGCGGAGACGGGCGACTTCCCCCTGGGTGTTGCTTCGGATAGGGTTTACAGCAAACCTATGTTACCATAGGAGTGGGTGAGCTCTTACCTCGCCTTTCCACCATCACCTGAGTTGCTTTGGAAGGCGTAGAACAATGCTCGCGGAACTAATTGTAAACAAAGTTTTCT